>DATEDE010000292.1:0-6289 GCA_035286545.1 Actinomycetota bacterium
GTACGAGATCGTGCAGCCGGGCCTGTACCACAACACCGCGGCCGTCATCGACGCCGACGGCACGTACCTCGGCAAGTACCGCAAGCAGCACATCCCGCAGGTGAAGGGCTTCTGGGAGAAGTTCTACTTCGCGCCCGGCACAGGCGGGTACCCGGTGTTCGAGACCGCGGTCGGCCGCGTCGGCGTGTACATCTGCTACGACCGGCACTTCCCCGAGGGCTGGCGGATCCTGGGCCTACGGGGGGCGGAGATCGTGTTCAACCCCTCGGCAACGCACCGGGGGCTGAGCGAGTACCTGTGGCGGCTGGAGCAGCCGGCCGCCGCCGTCGCGAACATGTACTACGTGGGCGCGATCAACCGGGTTGGGATCGAGCCGCTCGGCGAGAACGATTTCTACGGACAGAGCTATTTCGTCGACCCGCGGGGCGCGTTCGTCGGCGAGGTGGGGGACGCCTACAAGCCCGAGCTGATCGTCCGCGACCTGGACCTGGACACGATACGCGAGGTCCGCGACGGCTGGGCGTTCTACCGCGATAGGCGGCCGGACGCGTACGACGAGATCGTCGCCCGCTGAGCGAAGGAGCCGGAAGGGGCACGATGGACATCGGCGTGGTGCTGCAGCCCGATCCTCCGACCTCGCGGGTGGTGGACCTGGCGAAGCGGGCCGAGACCTACGGGTTCAGCCATGTCTGGACCTTCGACAGCCACATCCTGTGGGAGGAGCCCTTCCCTATCTACACGCAGATCCTCGCGGAGACCCGCAGGGTGATGGTCGGCCCGATGGTCACGAACCCGGCCACCCGCGACTGGACGGTCACCGCGAGCCTGTTCGCCACGCTGAACGAGATGTTCGGCAACCGCACGGTGATCGGCATCGGCCGTGGGGACTCTGCGGTGCGCGTGATCAACGGCAGGCCGACCACGCTGGCGACGCTCGGCGAGTGCGTGGGCGTGGTCCGCGAGCTCGCGAACGGCCGGCCGGTCGAGTACAAGGGATCGACGATCCGCTTCGCCTGGGCGTCGAAGAGCCGCGTCGAGGTCTGGGTGGCCGGCTACGGTCCGAAGGCGCTGCAGCTGATCGGCGAGGTGGGAGACGGGTTCATCCTCCAGCTCGCCGACCCCGACATCACCGCGTGGATGATCGCCTCCGTGCGCTCGGCCGCCGCGGCCGCGGGTCGTGACCCGGACGCGATCACGATGTGCGTGGCGGCGCCCGCTTACGTCACCGACGACCTCGAGCACGCCCGGGAGCAGTGCCGGTGGTTCGGCGGGATGGTGGGCAACCACGTCGCGGACATCGTGGCCCGCTACGGGGAGACCTCCCAGGTGCCGGCGGCGCTGACCGACTACATCAAGGGGCGCGAGGGCTACGACTACAGCGAGCACGGCCGGGCGGGCAACGTCCACACGGCGTTCGTGCCCGATGAGATCGTCGACCGCTTCTGCATCCTGGGTCCCGTGGACGAGCACGTGCGGCGACTGCGAGAGCTGGAGTCGCTGGGCGCGGACCAGTTCGCGGTCTACCTGCAGCACGACGCCAAAGACGAGACCCTCCAGGCGTACGGCGAGAAGGTCATCCCGGCGCTCGCCGAGACCGTGCGGGCGAAGACGTAGGTGGCGTCCGGGACGCGGCGTCGAGCGGGCCACGCGTGGCTGTTCGTCCTGTCGCTGCTGCTCGTGGCCGCGGGATGGGAGCTGTACAAGCTCGTCGGCCCGCAGGACGGCGGCACGGTCTTCGGCTGGACGATCCTGCCGCGGGCGAACGATACCGCGATGCCCCACGTGTGGGACATGCTCGCCCGCTACGCGGAGCCGGAGCGACGCGGGTCCTCGACGCCTATCGCGGCCGTCGTGCTGCAAGGAGCGTGGTTCACCTTCCGGATCGCCCTCGTCGGGTTCGCGATAGGCACCCTGCTCGGCTTGGGTCTCGGCGTCCTCATGGCCCGGTTCAAGGTGGTCGAGCGCGGGTTGCTGCCCTACCTCGTGATTTCGCAGACGGTGCCGTTGATCGCCCTGGCACCGCTCGTCGTGAGCTGGGGCGGGCGGCTGTCGATAGGTGGGTTCGAGTGGCCGCGGTGGCTCTCGGCGGCGGTGATGGGGGCCTTCCTCGCGTTCTTCCCGGTCGCGGTCGGAACCCTGAAGGGCCTGACGTCCACGCCGTCGGCGGCGCTCGAGCTCATGGACTCGTACGCGGCCTCATGGCGCCAGACGCTGTTCAAGCTGCGGTTCCCCGCCGCGGTCCCGTTCATGATCCCGGCGCTGAAGCTGGCGGCCACGGCCTCGGTGATCGGCGTGATCGTCGCGGAGCTCTCGACGGGCCTGGCCGGCGGGGTCGGTCGGCTGATCATCGAGTACTCGCGGCAGGCGACCGGCGATCCGTCCAAGGTCTTTGCGGCCATCATCGTGACCGCCCTCCTCGGGCTCGTGATGGTGGGTCTGGTCTCGCTGGCCGACTTCACGTTGATGCGGAACCGGCCGAGGGAGGCCGCGGAGTGAACGCTGTGGAGGTCCGAAGCCTGACGAAGGTGTTCAACGCGGGCCGGCCTAACTCCGTGGAGGCGCTCGTCGAAGTCGACCTGACGATCGAGCCGGGGGAGTTCGTGTCCCTGATCGGCCCCTCGGGATGCGGGAAGTCCACGCAGCTCCGGCTGATCGCGAACCTCGTAGAGCCCACGAGCGGCGAGGTCCTCGTGAACGGCAAGTCCGCGCGCCAGGCCCGGCTCGATCAGGACTACGGCATGGCGTTCCAGCAGGCCGGGCTCTTCGACTGGCGGACGGTGACGAAGAATGTCGAGCTGCCCCTGGAGCTGAAGCGGTGGAGCACGACGGAGCGCCGGGACCGCGCCCAGGAGATGCTCGACCTGGTGAAGCTGTCGGAGTTCGCCGACCACTTCCCCTGGCAGCTGTCCGGTGGCATGCAGCAGCGCGTCGCGATCGCCCGCGCGCTCGCGGCCCGGCCGCCGCTGCTGCTGATGGACGAACCGTTCGGCGCGCTGGACGAGATGACGCGCGAACATATGCAGGCGGAGCTCCTGCGGATCTGCGGGGAGACCTCCACCACGGTCGTGTTCGTCACGCACTCGATCCCGGAGGCCGTCTACCTGTCGACGCGCGTCGTGGTGATGTCGCCGCGGCCCGGCCGCATCACGGACGTAGTCGACGTCGACCTGGGGCCGCACCGCGACGTCGAGACGCGCGAGGCGGACGCCTTCTTCAAGAAGGTCACCGAGGTGCGGGAGGCTCTCCGCGGGATCGCGACGCCGGGCGTCGAACCCGACATCGAGCAAGTGACCGGGGAGGCCGGCGAAGGATGAGGCGCTCAGGCGCGTCGGCGCTCGCCCTGGTCTGGCCGCCCGTGGTGTTCGGCGTCGCGTTTCTCCTGATCTGGGAGATAGCCGTCGAGGTCTTCGACTTCCAGACCTACTTCCTGCCGGCTCCGTCGGCGATCTGGGGCGCATTCCGCGCCAACACCGCCTCGATCTGGGAGGCCACGAGGGTCTCCGGCCAGAACGCGCTCGTCGGGTTGCTCGTCGGCACTGCGCTCGGGGTCGCGATGAGCTTCCTGCTCGCGCGCTTCCGCCTCCTGAACGACCTGATGACGCCGCTCGCGGTCGCCCTGAACGCGGTGCCAATCTTCATCCTGGTCGCGATCTTCAACAACATGTATCCGGTGACCAGCGAGGTGCCGCGGCGACTGATGGTGACGCTCGTCGTCTACTTCATCGTGCTCGTGAACGTGGCACGCGGGCTCCGCGACGTGCGGATTATCCACGTGGAGCTGATGCGGTCGTTCGCCGCGAGCGACGTGGCGATCCTCCTGAAGGTCCGCGTCCCCAACGCCGTGCCGTTCCTGTTCACGGCGCTGAAGATCGCGGCGCCGGCCTCGGTCATCACCGCGTTCGTCTCCGAGTACTTCGGCGGGTCGCAGAACGGCCTCGGGAGCCGGATCGTGAGCAACATCGCGCTGTCGAACAACTCCGAGGCCTGGGCGTACGTGCTCGGAGCCTGCCTGCTCGGCCTGGCGTTCTACCTGACGGCCGTCGTCCTCGAGCGGTTCGCGGTCCCGGGCGGGCGAGGCGCGCTCGAGCGGCTTGCGGCATGATGGGCACGATCCTGAGTGACGGAGCATCGGCGGGCTCGCCCGCCGGGGGAAGGGGGCGCACATGAGGGGAAGGACGTGGGCCGTCGCGGCCGGGCTGTTGGCGCTGACGCTGGTCGCCGCAGCATGCGGCGAGGACGACGGTGGCGGCGGCGGCGGTACGACGGGCGGCGGCGACTGCGAGACCGTCGACGAGGTCAGCTTCCAGATGCAGTGGTACATCCAGGCTCAGTTCGCCGGCTACTACGCGGCGCAGGACCAGGGCTTCTACGCCGACCAGTGCCTCGACGTCACCCTCGTCGAGGGCGGTGTGGACATCGTGCCGCAGCAGCCGCTCGCCGACGGGCAGGTGGACTTCGCGGTCGCGTGGGTCCCGAAGGCGCTGGCGACCCGCGAGGCGGGAGCCAACATCGTCGACATCGCACAGGTGTTCCAGCGGTCGGGGACGCTCCAGGTCTCGTTCGCGAACTCCGGCATCACGACGCCGGCGGACTTCGCGGGCAAGACGGTCGGCAACTGGGGGTTTGGCAACGAGTACGAGGTCTTCGCGGGGCTCGCGCAGGCGGGGTTGGATCCCGCGACCGACGTCACGCTCGTGCAGCAGGACTTCAACATGGACGGGCTGCTGGCGGGGGACATCGACGCCGCGGAGGCGATGACGTACAACGAGTACGCGCAGGTGCTCGAGGCCGTGAACCCGGAGACCGGCGAGCTGTATCAGCCGGAGGACCTCTCGGTGATCTCCTACGAGGAGGTCGGGGTCGGCATGCTCCAGGACGCGATCTGGGCCGACGGCGAGCGTCTCGCGAACGACGAGGCGTACCGGGACATCGCCGTCCGCCTCGTGACCGCGTCGCTGCAGGGTTGGGCCTACTGCCGCGACAACGTCGAAGCGTGCCGGGATCTCGTGGTGGCGCAGGGCTCCCAGCTCGGCAACAGCCATCAGCTGTGGCAGATGAACGAGATCAACAAGCTGATCTGGCCGGCGTCGAACGGGGTGGGCTTCATCGACCAGGCGGCCTGGGATCGGTCGGTGAGCATCGCCCAGGAGACGCCGAACCTCGAGGGCACGACCGTCCTCACGAGGCCGCCGGACGCTGACGCGTTCACGAACGACATCGTGACCGAGGCGCTGGCGGCGCTCGACGCACTTGGCGTCGACACGACGGGCGCGGACTTCACGCCGATCGACGTGACGCTCGAGGAGGGCGGCGCCTAAGCTGCTCGAGAAGTCGGGATGGCGACGGGCGGGTTGCGTGATGGCGACCTACCCGTCCGGGAAGCGAGGAGGACAGGATGCATCCGAACGAGAAGGTGTTGCGCGACGCCGACGAGGCGCAGGCGCGGGGAGACGCGGAGGCCTTCATGGGCTTCTACGCCGACGACGTGATCGTCCACATCGCGGGCAAGAGCTCATTCGCGGGGGACTACAAGGGCAAGGATCAGTTCGCCGAGCTCTTCGGGCGCTTCATGGAGCGCGCGCCCGAGTACACGTTTGAGTCGCACGCATACCTGGCGGACGACGAGCACGGCGTCATCCTTCAGCGGTCGCATTACAAGCGCGGCGCCGAGACGCTGGACTCCAACGACACGTTCGTCTGTCACTTCCGCGATGGCAAGGTCTCGGAGTTCTGGCTCCTCAGCGAAGACAACGACGCCGTCGACGCGTTCCTCGGGTAACCGCGCGGGGGGTCTTCGGCCTGCGCTTCGGTGGGCGGAGAGCCGAAGGGCGGCCCAGTCGCAGGACGGGGGCGTAGCGCGTCGACGTACCGCTAGCGCGTGACGGCGAGATCGGCGACCGTGGGGTGCGCGAGCCGCTCGAAGTCGGCGTACGGGACGCTCATCGTCACGGTGTGCGTCCCCGCCTGGAAGACGATCCGCTCGCTCGTCCCCAGCCCACTGTCGACGTAGACCGGAAGGTCGTACAGGTTGCCGAACGGAGGCATAGCGCCGGCCTCGCAGTCGGGGAACCGGGGAGCGAACTCCCGCTCGGCGGCCAGACGGACCGCTTCACCGCCGACGACGGCTGAGGCCTTCTGCGTATCGACAGCCGAGTTGGCCGGCAGCACGAGCATCAACAGGTCGCCGTCCTCCTCCGCCATCACGACCTTCGCGAACATGCGCCCGGGAACGTGTTCGGTGGCGGCGACCCGCTGCGCGGTGAATGCCGGCCGATGCTCCTGAACCTCG
>DATEDE010000293.1:0-5117 GCA_035286545.1 Actinomycetota bacterium
TCGCGCGCGCCGGCGGCGATCACGGCAACAAGGGCTGGGACGCCGCGACCGCGGCCGTCGAGATGGCTTCGCTGCTCGAGCAGCTGCCGAAGGAGGCGTGAGCGGTGATCGTCGACAAGCCCTGGGGCAAGGTGGTGACCTACGCCCTCAACCAGCCCAGCTCGGTCCGGGTCATCACCGTCGAGTCCGGACAGGAAACGAGCGTCCACTACCACCAGATGCGCGATGAGATGTGGGTGGTGCTCGACCCCGGTCTCACGGTTCAGATCGGCAACCGGACGGTCGAAGCGTCGCCGGGGGAGGAGTTCATGGTAGGTGCCGAGACGACCCATCGCATCGCGAACCCCGGGACCGTCCGGGGCCGGGTCCTGGAGATCGCGTACGGCTACACGACCGAGGACGACACCCTCCGCCTCCACGACGACTACGGCCGTCCGCTCGAGCCCGACTGGTGAAGCCCGTCGAGCCGGCTTTGAGCGCATCGGAGGCCCGTGCTACGCTCCGGCGGCTTTCAGCCACAGGAGGCCGTGTTGGCAGAGCAGGGCACCGTGAAGTGGTTCAGCAACGAGAAGGGCTTCGGCTTCATCTCCCGGGAGGGCGGGGACGACGTCTTCGTTCACTTCTCGGCGATCGAGGGCGAGGGGTACAAGTCCCTCACCGAGGGCCAGGCGGTCGAGTTCGACGTCGTCGATGGCCCGAAGGGCAAGCAGGCAGCCAACGTCCGCCCCGTCTGAGCGATCGGGCGACGCGTCGCACGCGTCGACACCGCCCTCACCCGCACCTATACTCTGCGGGTTGGTTCACCTTGTTCCACCAGGCACCGGGGACCGCCCGGTGCCTTCGTCTCGGATGGAGGTGATGCGGGGTCTCGGCTGATCCGCGCATTAACGAGCGGATCCGCTCGGCGCAGGTGCGCCTTGTGGGTCCGGATGGAGCGCAGATCGGGATCGTCTCGACGCAGGACGCGCTCCGTCAGGCTCAGGAGCTCGACCTCGATCTGGTGGAGGTGGCGCCGCAGGCGAACCCCCCCGTGGCCAGGATCATGGACTACGGCAAGTTCAAGTACGAGCGCGACATCCGCTTGAAGGAGGCCCGCAAGAAGCAGGTCCGTGTCGAGGTCAAGGAGATCAAGTTCCGCCCGAAGATCGACCCGCACGACTATGCCACGAAGAAGGGGCACGTCGAGCGGTTCCTGCGGGCGGGTGCGAAGGTCAAGGTCACCATCATGTTCCGCGGGCGCGAGATGGCCCGAACGGAGCTGGGCCGCAAGATCCTCGATCGGCTGGTGACGGACCTCGGAGAAGCGATCATCGTCGAGGCCTCGCCCAAGCAGGACGGCCGCAACATGGTGATGGTCATAGCGCCCACGAAGAAGGCGATGGAGAAGCCGGAGGCGAAGGAGCAGCGGGCCGAACCGCCCGCCGCGATCGCCGAACCCGAGCCGGTCGAAGCGCCGAAGCCGGTCGAAGCGCCGGAGCCGGTCGAAGCGCCGGAGCCGGTCGAAGCGCCGGAGCCGGTCGCGGATCCGGACCCCGCACCACAGGAAGCTTGAGGGAAAGATGCCGAAGCAGAAGACGCACCGCGCCACCGCCAAGCGGTTCCGCATAACGCGCACCGGCAAGGTGCTCCACCGCAAGGCGACCGGCAACCACATGCTGACGAAGAAGAGCGGCAGCCGCCGCCGCCGGGTCGAGGGTATGGCCGAGGTCACGGCCGAGCGCACGAACATCCGCCGGCTGCTTGGGAAGTAGGAGCTGATGGCCAGGGTCAAGAACTCGGTCCACGCCAAGAAGAAGCGCCGCGAGGTCCTTCGCAAGGCCAAGGGGTACTTCGGCTCGCGCTCCCGCCGATACCGCGTCGCCAAGGAGCAGCTGCTCCACTCGGGGCAGTACGCGTACCGCGACCGCCGCGATCGCAAGGGGCAGTTCCGCCGTTTGTGGATCGCGCGGATCGGCGCGGGGGCCCGCCAGAACGGTATGTCCTACTCCACGTTCATCCACGGCCTGACCAAGGCCGGCGTCGAGGTCGACCGCAAGATCCTCGCGGACATGGCGGTACGCGACCCGGTGGCGTTCGGACAGCTCGCGCAGGCGGCCAAGGACGCGCTGGGGGCCTGAACCTCCCCGGCCCGGACCGCTCGCCCGGGTACCATCACGCGTGACACGACGGGGAGACCAGCGCGCGTGATCACGTCCGTCAGCAACCCCAAGGTCACGGCCGCGCTCCGGCTCCACAAACGAACCTTCCGCGACGCCGATCGCGCCTTCCTGGTCGAGGGGGCCCAGTCCGTCGCCGAGGCGCTCGGTGGCCAGGCCGGCCTTCTCACCCTGTTCCACACCGAGGAGACGCACCCGCTCGTTGCGCGGGCCAAAGAGGCGGGCACCGACCTCGTGCACGTGAGCGAGCAGGTGATGGGGCGGCTCACCGGCACGGTGACGCCGCAGGGGCTCGTCGGCGTATCCCCGTTCGTCGACGTCGGGGTCGAGGCCCTGCCCGAGGCCCCTGGGTGCGTGGCCCTTCTGCATGCGGCCCGCGACCCCGGCAACGCGGGCACGGTCCTGCGGTCGGCCGATGCCGCGGGCGCCGACGCCGTCGTCTTCTCACCGGACTCGGTGGATGTGTACAACGCGAAGACGGTGCGCGCCTCGGCGGGTTCGCTCTTCCACCTGCCAGTCGTTCGCGGCGCGGACACGCCTGCCGCCATCGAGGCCCTCCGCGGACGCGGGATGCGGATCCTGGCGATGGACGCGCACGGCGAGGCAGACCTGCTCGAGCAGGACCTGTCCGACCCGGTCGCCTTCGTGTTCGGCAACGAGGCCTGGGGGCTGCCCGAGGAGGTGGCCCGCCTCGCCGACGCGACCGTGCGCGTGCCGATAGCCGGACGTGCCGAGTCGTTGAACCTGGCCGCCGCCGCGACCGTATGCCTGTTCGAATGGTCCCGTCGCCGGCGTGAGGGCCGGCGGGTGGCGCTCGAGACCCTGATCGCGGCGGCGGCGCACGATATCCGCTCGCCGCTCACCGCGATGAAGGGGTTCGGGCACGCCCTCGCCACGCGCTGGGAGCAGATGACCTCCGAGCAGCGCGACCTGATGCTCCAAGGGATCGTCTACGACACCGACCGGCTCAACGCGATCCTGCGCCAGCTCGTCGACGCGGCCAGGCTCACCGCGGGCTCGCTCGAGCTGTTCCCCGAACGGACGGACGTCGGCGCGCTCGTCCACCAGATCGCCGTGTCTCTCGCACGCGACCCGGATCATCCCCCCGTCGAATGGATCGGCGGCGAGGTCGTGGCGTTCGTCGATCCCGAGCGCCTGCGGATGATCCTCGAGGGCTTCATCGAGTCGCTCGTGTGGTGGACGAGCGAGGGCCCAGTGCGCGTATCGGCCGAGGTCCGCGACGGGCGCCTGGTCGCGCGGACGGAGCGCGGGGGGCCGAATCTCGGCCAGCAGGAGGCCGACCGCCTGTTCCTGCCGCGCGAGCCGGGCTCCGGCGCCGGGAGCAAGCTCGGCCTTTTCGTCGCCGAAGGCGTTGCGAAGGCGCACGGGGGGCGGGCCTTCGCCGAGGTCGACGGCTCGCTGCGGCTCGTGCTCGACGTCCCGCTCGCCGGCCAGCCGCAGGGCTGAGCGGTCCGAGCAGGAGCGGTTGCTAGACTCGCCGCACCATGGACCCGAACGACGCCGCCCGCATCCTCGATGAGCAGCTCGCGGGCGGTCTCCGGCGCCTGAGGTCTGCGTCCACGCTCGATGAGCTCGAGACGGCCAAGGTCGAGGTTCTCGGCCGAAAGGCGCCTCTCTCGGAGGTCCAGCGCTCCCTCGGCTCGCTCAGGGAGGAGTCGCGTCGGGAGCTCGGACGCAGGACCAACGAGGTGTTCACAGCTCTCCGCGAGGCCGTCGAGTCCCGCCGCTCCGAGCTCGAGGAAGGCGCCGGATCCGTCGAGCTCGAGGCCGACGCCGTGGACATCACCCTGCCGGGGCGGCGGCCCCGTCCGGGCTCGCTGCACCCCCTCACCCTCATCGAGCAGCAGATGGTCACGGTCTTCACCCGGATGGGCTACCGCGTCGCCGAGGGGCCCGAGATCGAGGACGAGTGGCACAACTTCGAGGCGTTGAACATCCCGACGGACCATCCCGCGCGCACGATGAAGGACTCCCTGTACGTGGACGTCCCCGGCCTGCTCCTGCGCACCGAGACGTCGGCGGTCCAGATACGGACGATGGAGTCGCAGCCGCCGCCCGTCTACGTGATCGTCCCCGGGCGCGTGTATCGGCGCGAGGCGGTGGACGCGACACACCTCTCGGTGTTCCATCAGCTCGAGTGTCTGGCGGTCGACGAAGGCCTGTCGCTCGCGCACCTGAAAGGCACCCTCGAGGCGTTCGCGCACGAGATGTTCGGTCGGCAGATCCACGCTCGGATCACGCCCGACTACTTCCCGTTCGTCGAACCGGGCGCGCAGATGGCGGTCTCGTGCTTCATCTGCGACGGCGTCGGCTGCCGCGTGTGCGGCAACGGCTGGCTCGAGCAGGGGGGCGCCGGCATGGTGCACCCGACGGTCCTTGAGAACTGCGGGTACGACGCCGAGCGCTACACGGGGTTCGCGTTCGGGCTCGGGATCGAGCGTGTCGCGATGGTCCGCTACGGCGTGGACGACATGCGGCTGCTCGTCGAGGGCGACGTTCGCTTCCTCGAGCAGTTCGAGGGGGTCGCGTGAGGGTCGTCCTGTCCTGGCTCCGCGACCTGTGCCCTACGGACCTCGCCGCCGAGGAGCTCGCCGAGCTATTGGGTCGAAAGGGCGCGGAGGTGGGATCGATCGAACGCCCGTGGGCGGGCCTGTCCGGCGTGATCGTCGCCCGCGTGCTCGAGGTCCGCGACCACCCCGACAGCGACAAGCTATGCATCGCGCGAGTGCAGACCGGCTCGGGCGAGCAGGAGGTCGTCGTAGGCGTGCGGAACATGGGCGTCGGCGACCTCGTCCCGCTAGCCTCGCCCGGCGCGCGGGTCGTGGGTCTGCCAGACCCGCTCGGCGCTCGTGAGATCCGCGGGGTGACGTCTAACGGCATGCTCTGCGCACCCGACGAGCTAGGGGTCTCGTCCTCCCACGAGGGCATCCTGATCCTGCC
>DATEDE010000294.1:0-8314 GCA_035286545.1 Actinomycetota bacterium
GCCTTCAGCGTTCGGACCGCGTCGGCGAGCAAGTCGGATGCCTTCATCGCGCGAGGATGGTACCGGTCCCGCGTGGCCGCGACCGCGGACGATCGCGGCTCACACGGGTACGATCGCGACGATGCCGAAGCAGGCCGCCGCGCCGAGGCCCTCCTCGAAGCCACGGAAGAAGCGCGCACCCCACGACGCCCTCGACGACATCCGCCTCACCGGCGACCGGGTGGTCGTCGAGCACCCCGACGCGGGGGAGCGCACCACGCGCGGAGGTCTCCTCATCCCGGCAACCGCGGTCCCGGCGCCGAAGCGCTGCGTGTGGGGGGAGGTGCTCCTGGTGGGTCCCGACGTCCGGGCGGTCAAGGCGAACGACCGGATCCTCTACCTGCCTCAGGCCGGCCTCGAGGTCGAGCTGGATGGCCGCGAATGCCTCCTGCTTCGCGAGCGCGACGTGCAGGCGGTCTCATCCTCCCCCGAAGGCGCCGAGCGCCAGCCGGGCCAGTACCTGTAGCGCTTCGGATCAGCCGGGTACGAACTGCAACCGGAGCCGGCGAACGTCGTTCTCACGGTTGGGGTCCACAACCACGACACGCTGCCACGTCCCGAGCACGAGCGCTCCCCCCTCGACCGGGAGCGTCATCGACGGCGAGACCAAGACGGGCAGCAGGTGGTCACCCCCATGACCCATCGAGCCGTGGCGATGCCCGTAACGATCGTCGCGAGGCAGGAGCCGCTCGAGCAGGTCCTCGAGGTCGCGCTCGGAGCCCGAGCCGGTCTCCATCAGGGCGACCCCGGCCGTAGCGTGCGGCACGAACACGTGGACGAGCCCGTCGCGTCCGTCCCCCGCGCAGAACGCGGCCACGAGCTCGGTCACGTCGAGGACCCGTCGCCCGGAGGTGTCGACGCGGTGCTCCTCGACGTTCACGACCGTGGATCCGAGGGAGCCGCCCAACCCGTCAGACCCGAAGTCGATCCGGCGGCCACGGGCTCGCGGATTCCGAGCGAGACGATCGCGCCGAGCAAGCCGAGCGTGCCTCCTGCGATCACAACCCATAGGCCGAGCGAGATCGAGCCCTCCCAGCCCGAGATGCCGCTCGCCTGCTCGCTGAGGGGCCCGGCGGAGACCTCGGCCCAGGTCAGGAACGAGCCGACCCCCGCGGCGACGCCGCCCGCGAGGGTCAGCGAGGCCGCGAGGGTCACTCGTCCCGACAACGCGTCCCTACCCGGAGGGATCGCCGCCGGGTTGCGCCGCCGGCTCCGCCGACGAGAGCGCAGGCATGGCGGGAACCTCACCCGTCGTCATCTCCGCGCCCGATGAGAGCCCGGCCGGTGCGACGTCGGCCTCCTCTCCTCCGCGCATCGACAGGAAGCCGCCGACGAGTGCGAGGATGCCTCCGCCTATCACGATGTACAGGCCGATCGAGATCGAGATCGACAGCTCACCCGAGTCGACCGCCTGGTCCAGCAGCGTGCGGACCTCGTCGACCGAGGCGCCGAGCGTCGGCGCGAACTCCTCGGCCGCTGCGTCCAGGACGCTGTCCTTGGCGGTCATGGCGTCGTAGAGACCCACGCCGCCCCCGATCAGACCCGCCAGGATCGCAAGGACCGCAAGGGCCCGCTTGGACCGCTTCGTCATCACGACCCCGACGCCGAGCGCGATGACCCCGGCGACCAGGGTCACGTACCCGTCGGACCCGTCGACCCCTCTGGCCGTCACGCTCTGCCCGCCCCCAGAGACCGTCGCCCACGCAAGGAACGAGCCCACCGCGAGCAGGACCCCGCCCACGATCGCGAGTATCGCGCCTATCGGCGCGCGTGTGGTGCCTGCCGTGTCTGCCATGAAGCCTCCCTCCGACCGGCCGGTACCGGCCGGCGCCATCCTTCCACCTCGGGTAGGACGAATCGAGCATCCTCGGACCGTGGATGCCTATCCTGTCGGCCGACACGCGGACGAAGGAGCAGGGATGGAAATCGATCCGGTATGCGGCATGGAGGTCGACCCCGCGACCGCCGGATGGAAGCACGAGCACGATGGCACCACCTACTACTTCTGCTCGAAGGGGTGCATGGAGGACTTCGCGGAGGACCCGGCCGCCTACCTCGGCTGAGTCAGACCTCGCGTCGCGCCGGGCAGGCACATCCGGGACGAAGCGGTCACGCCACCGAGCCCTCTGCGAGCGTCTCCTCGTGCGTCGCCTCGGCGAAAGCATCGAAAGCCAGATCCCAGGTGAAGGACGGCCATCGGAACTGGACCCGGCCCTCGACCGGACGGTAGACGGCCGTGTACAGGGTGCCGAATCCGCTCTCGTACGCCTGGCTGTACAGGCGCGGCAGCAGGAACGCGTCGGCGAAGTCCTCGACCGTGCCGTATGGAGCGTGCAGCAACTCCAGGATGTGCTGCTCGCGCTCGAGGGTCCGCGTCGCGCGCGCCTGCTCCGGCCACTCGACGAACCCCTGGTGGTTGGTTGCCGCCGGCGACCGGCTGAAGATCGGCTCGCGATCCGGCGAGAGGTACGCGGTCACCACGTCGCCTCCTGCGTCCACGATCGTCAGGTTATGCGCGAGGTTGTACGGCAGCCGCGACAGGGATTCCTGAGCCTCGCGAGAGGTCGCGCACGTCTCGAGCACGTACCGAACGACGAGCGGGATCCCGAACCCGTCGCCGAGCACCCGGCGCCCACCGAACGTGAGCGAGACCCCGAGACCCGCGTCGTTCATCCCGTCCAGAAGCCCCCACAGGCAGTCGCTCATGCCGATCACGCGATGCTGCAGCAGGCGGCTGCGCCAGACCATGCCCTCCAAGCGCGAGGGCGCGTAGTCGTAGTTCCGCGCTAGAACCGGGCCACCCTCCCGCGTCCACACGCCCTGCGAGCAGGCGGCCAGGTACGGCGGGGGCTTGTAGATCGAGAGCATCCGCGCGGCCAGATCGCCACCGCCTGCGAGCTCGACGAGCTCCTCGTACACGGGGACGAGCTCGGGCATGTGCGCCTTCAGCATGCGGACCGACGTGGCGTAGGAGGCGCGCACCGGCTCGCCCTCGGACAGGAACCATCGGCGGTACCAGGGCCACGCGCCCTCGAACACGGCCTGCCACTTCGGGCCCGGCCGCTCCTCGTCCAGCGTGCGGAAGGTGATCGGGATCAAACGCATGCGCCCCTGCTCGTGGTCTCGTCCTCCAGCTAGAGCATCTTGAAGCCGAACGGCTCCTCCGCCGGGAGCTGCGGCGGGGTTTCCTCCCCGATCGGCCGTCCCTCGAACGCCGCCTTGATGCCCGAGATCCAGGCGCGGGCGCGGTCGGTCAGCTCGTAGTCGTCGTCCATCAGGCGGCCACGCGTCACGAGGATCCCCAGGTCGGCGCCCTTGTAGCGGTAGCCTCCCTCTGCGGCGATCCGCAGGTAGAAGGCCTCGTGCTCGTCGGCCACGGTGTGCCAGTCGGTGTCGGGCCGGACGAACCCGACGGTGCCGTCCGGGGCCATCCGCCAGCGTCCCGATGGCGGCGCGCGCGTGATGAGCTCGACCGTGTCATCGCTCTGCTTCATCACGAACTGGGCCCACTCGTCGATGTTGGCAGGGTGCGTCCAGCGCTCGTTCAGCTCATCGACGTCGATCTCGTAGTCCACGTCCATGAACTCGAGCAGGTGGAACAGGAACAGTGGCATGTCACCGTAGGCGACGGCCGTCACGTTGGTGATGCTGGAAGCGCCGGTGACCCGCGGGTTCAGCTCGCCAAGGTACATCTCGCCCGAGTCGACGTCGGCCAGGAAGTCGATCTCGAAGTAGCCGCGGTACCCCTCCTGGCGCAGGCGCTCGCCCATCGCCTGCATGTACGCGCGGGCCTGCGAGCGGTGCTGTTCGGTCAGCACGTCGGCGAAAACGTCGTTGCCGCACCATCCGCCCGCGTAAGGCGTGAGCTCCGGGAAGCCGGCGAGCTCGGTCATCAACGGCCCGACGAGCGTGCCGTGCCGGGTGACGACGCCCTCGATCGCGGTCTCGCGCGGGTCGATCCGCTTCATGACCTTGAGCTCCTCGTCGACCATCTTCTCCTCGTGCCTCTTCCAGTCCTTCTGGGTGGCAACGAAGAAGGTGGTCTGGCCCGAGTCCCCGTACGGGAGTTGCACGACGAGGTCCTTGCCCAGGTCCGCACCCTTCGCGAGCTCGAGGAGCTCGCGGTAGGACGATGCGCGCCCCAGGACGTTCGGGACGCTCGGAACCCCGGCCTCGTTGCCGAGCTGCGTCGTGACGATCTTCGAGTCCATCCGGTGCCGAAGCGACGCGGGCGGGAACGCGACGTCCAGACCGAGCTCGGCCGCGAGCTGCTCGGTCTCCTCGTCGAACATAAGGAACGCGGCCTTGCCCGTCCCGCGAGACCGCACGTAGTCCGCGAGCTCCTTGTGCCCTAGCAGGTAGTTCACGATCTCCTCGATCGACTCGAACGCTCGGGGCTCGCGCTCACGCGGCACGAAGACGTGAGGGTGGTGGCCGTCGAACGAGTCGAAGTAGTTCACGAACCGGAAGTTGCGCACCCACCGGTCGATCCCCAGCAGGTTGAACGCCGTCGCCGAGACGAAGTAGACAGGCGTCTCGTTCATCCGGAAGAGCCGCCGGATGTCGGGCACGCCGCGGAGCGGCCCGAACGTCCTCGCTCCCGGGGCCCCCCTCACCGGCTCGCTCGACGCCAACCCGGGGCCCCCGCTCGAACCCGCTCCCTCGGTCGCCGGACGCCGGTGCAGGCGCACGCGGGACCACACCGCGGCACCCGCGGCCGCCACAGCCGCCGCGAGCGCCGTCCAACGGATCAGCCGACCCCGCACCACTCCCGCATGAACGATGCCATGACCTGGGCCGTCTGTACCACCGAAGGGAACCACACACGCTCGTCCGCGGCGTGGGCCTGCTCCGCGTAGGGCCCGAAACAGACGGCCGGGGTATCGCCCACCGCCCCTAGGATCCCGGCGTCAGTGGTCCCGGTGGTCGCGACGAGCGCTGGTGGAGCGCCCGCCGTGCGGGCGAACGCGCCGCAGAGCGTGGTCACCAGCGGATGGTCATCGGCGATCTCGTAGCCCTCGGAGGTGAACCCCGCATAACGGACCTCCGGCGGGTGGGCGAAGATCGCGGGGTCCTCCACCGCGGCCTCGGCCACGACGGCCTCGATCCGATCCTGGAGGTGCCGAACGGACGCTCCGGGGTACAGCGCGAGACGGAAGGTGGTAACGCATTCGCCTGGGACGGTCGAGGCCCAATCCCCGCCACGGATCGCCCCCACGTTGAGGTTGATCGGGTGCGAGAACCGGTCGTAGGGAGATGGGGGGGCGACGTTGAGCTCGGCCTCGAGACCACGGAGCGCCTGCATCACCTCGTAGCTCTTCTCGATGGCGTTCACCCCGCGCCGCTCCTCAGAGGCGTGGACGGCAACCCCGCGGATCCGAACGTGGAACCAGAGCACGCCGACCTGCGAGGTCGTGATCGCGGCCCCGAACGGCTCGGCGATGATCGCCGCGTCCGCGGTGTGTCCGGCGAGCACCGTCGAGAGGGTCCCGTTGCCGGTGCACTCCTCCTCGACCACGGACTCGAGCAGCACGCGTCCACCCGGCTCGAGCCCGAGGGCCCGCAGGCCGCGCGCGGCTCCGACGATCGCCGCGAGCCCGCATTTCATGTCTGCGGCCCCTCTGCCGTAGATCCAATCGCCCTCACGGAGCGCGCTGAACGGGGGGCGCGACCACTGGTCGTTGGCCTCGGCCGGCACGACGTCGATATGGCCGTTGAGGATCAGCGAACGCCCCCCTTGGGCCCCACCCCATGGGGCGACCAGGTTGACCTTGCCGTCGACCTCCCAGTCGAAGGGCGCCGCGGCCGGATGCGATCGGAGGGCGCCGGCGTCCATGGGGACCTCGATCGGCACGAGGCCGAGGTCGCGGAAGGCTTCACTCATGACCGCCTGCCCGCCGGCCTCGTTCCCCAGGATGCTGGGTTGCTCGATGAGCCGGCGGAGGAGGGCCTCCATCGCGGGCGCCTCTGACGCGACTGCCGCGGCGATCTCGCGTTCGAGCGCGTCGGGCTCTGCTTCGGAGGCGGCGCCGAGCGCGCCCCGGCCGTCGAAGGCCAGCCCGGGAGCAGGAGGTACGTCCGATCCAGAGGGTCGGCTGCCGCCGTAGGCACCGGCCGGCAGCACATCCGCGGGCGCGGGATCCATGGGGGCAAAGGCTATCACCGGCCCTGCCGCGCCTCGGCCCTGCGGGTTGACGCATGCGAGTAATGATGTAATCTGCATTGCATGCCGAAGGGAGCGCACCAGACAGGGCAAGATGAGGCCTTCGGCTGGTTCGCCGGGCGCCTGCCCTCGGGGTGGTTCACCGGCGCGCCGCAGGTCCGCATCGACCGCGACGAGATCCTGGTCATCGGCACCCTCTCCGAACCCGAGCTCCCCGAGGGCTCCGGCGAGGACGCGGCGGCGGCGGCCTCGGCCGCTCGGATCGACGGCTTCCGCGAGGACACACGGGAGCGCCGGATGCTGATCGCGCAGGAGGCACAACATCGGTTCGGCCGGCGGGTCTCGTGGGGAGCGCGGTGCGGCAACGCGGAGCGGCTGTTCACGACGGTGAGCGTTCCCGCGATGACGCGCCTGCGGATGGACGAGCGGATAGTGCTCGATACGCTGGTCGAGGCGGGGGTCGCGCGTTCACGCAGTCATGCGCTCGCCTGGTGCGTACGCCTGGTGGCGAGCAAGCAGGACGATTGGCTGAAGGACCTTCGCGAGGCCCTAACGGCGGTGGAGCGGGTCCGGGACGAGGGGCCGGCGTCCTAAGGCTCCTACTCGGCGCCCAGCCCCATCCGGTACAGGCGGCGTCCCCGGCCGTGGTCGAAGAGAACCACGGCCTCGACCCCGTTCTCCAGCAGGTCGGGCCAGCTGCCCCCGATCCAGTCCTCGGCCTCCTCAGCTTCGTCGAAGCGCGGTGAGCTCCCAACCTCGTCCCCAGACTGGTCCAGGTACGTCCAGGCGAACATCACGGCCTCCGTATCGCCACGATCATGTTCACGGCCGAGCTCACGAACACCCGCTCACCGACCAGCAGGTCCTCCGGGATACTCTCGGCCCCCAGGCGCGCCGTCTCAAGCACCCGGTCCGGATAGGCGACCGTGACGTCGACGTAGCCGACGCCGTGAACGTCCCACGGCTTGACCTCGACGACGACCGCCTCTCTATCCCCCAGCACGAGCGCGAAGGCTAGCAGGCAGGGGTGGGCCGGACGGCTGCCCCCCGGCCTCCCTACTCAAGGATCGGCGTGGCGGGGTCGAGGACTCAAGCGACATGTCCGCGCGGCCCCGGCGGCGTCTGATCGCCGTCTCCGCTTGCCTCGCCGGCCTGCTGCTCGTCCCGCAGGCGGCCTCACCCGTGGGCTCCGGCGGCACGGCCCGGGGGGAAGCCGGGTCCGGGCCACCGAGCTGGACCGCACCCCGGGCGCTCACCGCGGTCGCCGACTCGGACGTCCGGTGGTCCGACGTGAACACCAAGCACTGGGCGCGCGCCGCGATCGATCACGTCGCCGCCGCCAACGACTGGATGCGCGACTCGAAGCCGGCGGCCGATGGGACCACGGCGTTCGAGCCCGACGCGAGGGAGAGCCGGAAGCTGTTCGCTCGAGCGCTGTACCGCGCGTTCGGGTCCGAGCTCGAGCTAGACGCCGAGCTTCGCTTCGCCGACCTCGCGGAGGACGACCGCTTCTACAGAGCCGCGAACGTAGCGGTGACGGCGGGTTGGATGGAGGCGGAAGCAGACGGCGCCTTCCGCCCGCGAGAGCCCGTCACGTCGCGGGAGGTCCACCGCGCGTTGGTCCTCGCGATCGGGTTCGGCGACATCGCCGAGGGCGCACAGGGCCTGCACCTTCGAAACGGGACGCCGATCCACGTGCCGCGCGATCTAGGCACCACGCTGGTCGGGATGCGCCTGGGGCTCCGCTACAACCACGGCGACGAGAGCCTGGACGTCGGACCGGACTCGCAGCTGTCGCGCGCCGAGGTCGCCTGGTCGCTGTACCGGGCGTCGACCGTCCCGTCGTGGATGCACGACTACCTATCGCCCTACCTGGACTTCGAGCTCCCGAACCTCGGCAGCAAGATGCAGCGGGTCGTGTCGTTCGCGGTGGGGTACGTCGGCTACCCCTACATCTGGGGTGGCGACTGGAACGAGCCGAGCCCCCCCGGGTATTGCTGTGGCTACCAGCCGGTGGGCGGCTTCGACTGCTCGGGCTTCACCTGGTGGGTGATGAAGAGCGCGGTCGACGGCTGGGACCCCACGCCACCGCGCGATTACGCGGGATGGGAG
>DATEDE010000295.1:0-3750 GCA_035286545.1 Actinomycetota bacterium
GTCGGATTGTCCGTCAGGTTCACGGCGTCGGCGTATCCGACGAGCTCGCGGGCCTGGCGTTCGACGCTCGCGAGATCGGCCGAGCGCGGCGGGACGACCTCGGACGTGACGACGAATCGGCGCGAGCGGACGAGCGCCTCCAGGCGGCTCGTGGGCGCGCTCACCTGCGTGGGGTCACCGTGCCTCGGCCATCTTCTCGGCCGCCGTAACGGTGTTGAGCAGGAGCATGGCGGTCGTCATCGGGCCGACCCCGCCCGGCACCGGCGTGATCATGCCGGCGACCTCCTTCGCCTCGTCGAAGCGCACGTCGCCGACGAGGTGACCGTCGATCCGGTGCACCCCCACGTCCACGACGACCGACCCCGGCTTGATCATGTCGCCCGTGATGACTCCGGGGCGCCCGGTCGCCGCGACGAGGATGTCGGCGCTGCGCGTGTGCCGCGCGAGCTCCCGAGTCTTGAGGTGACACACGGTGACCGTGGCGTTGCCCCGGATCGAGTCCTGCGCCAGGAGCATCGAAAGCGGCGCGCCGACCAGGTCGCCGTAGCCGGCCACCACGATCTCTGCTCCCTCGAGGTCGACGCCCGAGCGCAGGAGAAGCTCGACGATGCCGTACGGCGTCGCCGGCGGGAAGGACGGCTCGCCGCGCACCATGAGGCCGACGTTCAGCGGGTGCAGTCCGTCCACGTCCTTGCGCGGATCGATCGTAGTCTGGACCGCGAGCTCGCTGATGTGCTCGGGCACCGGGAGCTGCACGATGATCCCGTGGATCTCGGGGTCGCGGTTCAGCCGGCGGATCGTGGCGAGCAGCTCGCCCTCGGTCACGAAGCCGGGCAGGTCGACCTGCTCCGAGCGCATCCCGACGTCGGCGCACGCCTTGTGCTTGGACCCTAGGTAGATGCGCGAGGCCTCGTCGTCGCCCACGAGCACCGCCGCCAGCCCCGGTTGGGTCCCCCGGTCCACGAGCGCCATCACGCGCTCGGCCACCTGTACGCGGATCTGTGCGCTGATCGCCCTGCCGTCGAGGATCGTCGCGGTCACGAGGCCGAATCCTACCGACCGGGCCGGAGAGGAGGCCAGGTCGCCCCGCGGCCAGCTTCAGTGGCGGAAGTGGCGTCGGCCGGTGAGGACGACGGCCATCCCCCGGTCCTCCGCGACCGCGAGGACCTCGTCATCGCGGATCGAGCCCCCCGGGTGGATCACCGCGGTGACCCCCGCGTCGGCCGCGACCTCGACGGCGTCGGGGAACGGGAAGAAGGCATCGCTCGCCATCACCGCGCCCTTCGCTCGATCGCCGGCCTTGCGCACGGCCAGGAACGATGCGTCCACCCGGGACATCTGCCCCGCGCCGACGCCGACCGTCGCGAGGTCGCGCGCGAACACGATCGCGTTGGACTTCACGCGCATGGCCACGGTCCACGCGAACCGCAGGTCGCGCCATTCGTCCTCGCTCGGCTCTCGGGCCGAGACGATCTCCAGGTCGGCCGAGGCCTCGGGCGCTGCGTCCCGGTCCTGCACCAGGGCCCCACCCGGCAGCACGCGGAGGTCGAGGCCGGCGGCGGCCGGGAGCGGCGCGCGTACCACGCGCAGGCCCTTGCGCTGCCCGAACGCCTCCAGCGTGCCCTCGGTGAACCCCGGGGCCACGACCACCTCGATGAAGACCTCGGCCATCGCGCGCGCGGCGTCCTCGTCCGCCTCGCCGGAGAACGCCACGATCCCCCCGAACGCGCTCACGGTGTCCGACTCGAACGCGCCCGCGTAGGCCGCGGCGGGCGTCCTACCGACGGCGGCGCCGCACGGGTTGTTGTGCTTCACGATCACGGCCGCGGTGCCGAGCGGATGCAGGTCGGCGGCGAGGGTGAACGCCGCGTCCACGTCGAGCCAGTTGTTGAAGGACATCTCCTTGCCCTGGATCAGAACCTCGGCGCCGTGCAGGACGCCGGGTCCGGCCGCCTCGGCGTACAACGCACCGCGTTGGTGCGGGTTCTCGCCGTACCGGAGGTCGGCCACCTTCTCCAGCGCGACTCCGACGAACGAAGGCAGGCCCTCGTCCCCCCGCGCGAACCACGACGCGACGGCGGCGTCGTAGGCAGCGGTGTGCGCGAACGCCTCGGCGGCGAGCGCGCGCCGGGTCTGCAGCGACAGGCCCCCGTCGCGGCGGAGCTCGGCCAGCACGTCCTGGTACCGGGCGGGGCTAACGACCACGCCGACGCTCGCGAAGTTCTTCGCCGCCGCCCTGACCATCGCGGGCCCGCCGATGTCGATCTTCTCGATCACGTCCTCGGGACCGGCGCCGCTCGCGACGGTCTCGCGGAACGGGTACAGGTTGACCACCACCAGGTCGAACGGCTCGATACCGTGTTCGGCGAGCTGCGCCTCGTGCTCGGGCTTGCGGCGGTCGGCCAGGATCCCCGCGTGGATCCTTGGGTGCAGCGTCTTCACGCGCCCGTCGAGCATCTCGGGCGAACCCGTGACCTCCTCGACAGCGGTGACCTGCAGGCCGGCCTCGCGGAGCGTGGCGGCCGTGCCGCCGCTGGAGACCAGGGCGACACCTAGCTCGGAGAGCCCTCGAGCGAGCTCGACCACGCCGGTCTTGTCGTAGACAGCGAGGAGCGCGCGACGCACGGTCATCGTTCACCCTCCGGTACCACGCGGACCCGACGGCCCTCGACGATCACGCGGCCCTCGGCCAGCGCACGCACCGCCGCCGGCAGGAGACGGTGCTCCACCTCGTGGACGCGCTCCTCGAGCGAGTCCCACGTGTCGTCATCGCTCACCTCGATCGCCTCCTGGAGCAGGACCGGCCCGTGATCGACCTGTTCGTCGACCAGGTGGACGGTCACGCCCGTGACCTTCACACCCCACGCCAGAGCGTCGGCGACGGCGCTCGTTCCGGGGAACGCCGGGAGCAACGCGGGATGAACGTTGACCATGCGGCCCTCGAAGGCCCCGACGAGCTCTGGTCCGACGATGCGCATGAACCCCGCGAGCGCGACGAGGTCGACACCATCGCCGCGGAGCAGGTCCACCACCGCGCGGTCGTACGCCGTCCGGTCGGCGTAGGCGGAGGGATCCAGGTGCTCGGCCCGGACCCCGCGAGCCCTCGCCCGCTCGAGCGCCCGGGCGTCTGCTCGATCGCTCACGACCAGCGCCAGCCAGGGGGCGACGACGGGATCGTCGAGCAACGCTTGCAGGTTGGTCCCCTCGCCCGAAGCGAGGACGGCGACGCGGGCCTCGGCCACGGCTCCCACGGTATGGATGCCGGTGGCGCCGCGTCAAGCACGGCCAGGCCGAGCCGGGGCGGTACTCTTCGTGCGTGCCGGCGGACGAACGCCCAGAGCGCTGCGACATGCATCCGGGGAGCCCCTCGGTGGCGCGGTGCGACGGATGCGGACGTCCGATGTGCCTGCCGTGCGCCACCCCTGTTCGCGGACTGATCTACGGGGCCGAATGCCTGTCCTCGGTCCTGGGGCCGGAGGTGGCGGCAGGCGTTGGGACGCCGCTGCCGGCCTCGGATGCCCGAGCTCGGTCGGTGGCCAGGCTCGGTTTCGTCCTCGCCACGCTGGCGACGATGCTGCCGTGGAGTCGCTTCGGCCCGGGCTCCGAGGCCTTCGGCGCGTGGAGCCGATCGGGCCGATGGTCGGTGGTGGCGGGCATCGCCGCCCTGCTCGGGCTCGCGCTCTCCTTCGCCCAGCGCTCGCCGCGTTTCCGGTCCCCCGGATGGGACATCGCCGTGGCGATGCTGGGGGC
>DATEDE010000296.1:0-2075 GCA_035286545.1 Actinomycetota bacterium
CCTCGTGCGTGGCGTCGTCGACCCACGTGTACTCGCCCCGCATGGTCGGGAGCTCGCGGAGCTCGTTGTCGGGGATGTGGCGCGCGAAGAACTCGGCCGGTTCCCGAGCTTCGGGCGAGTACAGGATCAGCGTGGGGACCCGCACGGCCGGCAAGACGTCCGCGACGTCGGCCTCCATCGCCATCCGATGGAAGGCCATCGCGGCCCCCGGGGTGAGGCTCCGTCGCATGTGCGTGACGAACCACGCGCGGAAGGCCTCGTCCTCCGCCATCGCCGGGCTCTGCACCCGCAGCAGCCGGTGGAAGTACTCGCGCTCGCCCCAGCCCTCGCGGACCTCGCGGAGGGTCTCCCGCCATTCGTCATCCGACGGGGCCCACGGGTAGTCGGGGGTGGGGCGGCCCTTGGCGGTGGGGTTCAGGACGATCAGCGCCGCCGTGCGCTCGGGATAGGTCGCGGCGAAGAGCGTGGTGATCCGGCTTCCCTCCATCCCGCTCCAGAGCACCGCCCGCTCGGAGCTGGCGGCATCCATCATGGCGCGAACGTCGTCCATCCGCGTCTCCAGGGTCGGCACGCCGCCGACTCGATCGGACAGCCCTGTCCCGCGCTTGTCGAGCATCATGAGGCGTCCGTTCTCCGCCAGTCCGAGGACGTGCCGGACGAGCAGGGGCTGGTCCCAGGTCGACAGCAGGTCGCCGGTGATGCCGCGGACGAACACCAGGTCGACCGGACCGTCGCCGATGATCTGGTAGGCGATGCTCACCTCGCCACTTCGGGCATAGTGGACGTCGGGGATCTGGGTCACGTCAGGCGACCACCCGGTAGAGCTTCCAGCGGTCGGGGACGCCTTTCAGCGCGTGCTCGCCGCGGTCTTCGAAGGCGACGCCGGAACCGGCGACGAGGTCCTTGACCGTGCTCGAGGTGAGGATCTCCGAGGCGCCGGCGAGCCCGCCGACCCTTGCCCCGATCATCACCGCGATCCCGGCGGCCTTTCGGTCGATCGTCTCGACCTCGCCGGTATGCAGGCCCGCGCGGATCTCCAGACCGAGCGGCCGGACCGCGCCGACGATCGCCTGGGCGCACCGGATGCCTCGCGCCGGCCCGTCGAAGGTCGCGAAGTACCCATCGCCAGCTGTGTCGACCTCGATCCCTCGGTACCGCGCGAGCATCGCCCGCACGGTGGCGTGATGACGCTCGACGACCTCGCGCCAGCCGCGGTCCCCGAGCTCGGCAGCCCTCTCGGTCGAGCCCACGATGTCCGTGAACAGGACCGTCGCCAGCACGCGGTCGAATGAGTCCTCCTCTTCGCGGAGATCGGCGAGGAACCGTCCAACCTCGCCGAGGATCGGCTCGGCCCTGCCGTACCAGTGGAGCCAGTGGATCTCGTCGGGCGGTCGCTCGATCTCGACCAGCCGCGCGCCGGGGATGCGGCTCGCGAGGTAGCGGCCGTTCTCGGGGGAGTTCAGACCTTCGCCGGAGGTCGAGGACAGCACGAGCGTCGGTACCTGGATCGAAGGCAGGATCGCACGGACGTCGGTCCTCATGTACCTGCGGAACTCGGCGACGCCCGAACCGGGCGTGATCGACGCGCGCTGGTACCGCGTGTACCAGTCACGCTCGGGCCCGTCCTTCATCATGCCTTCAGACCACCGGGGGGTGCCCCAGTCGTCTCGGATCTCGACGAGGATCCGCTCCCACTCCTGCTCACCATCCATCCACGGGGTCTCGTCGGTGGCCATCCAGGCGGGGAACGTCTCGCAGAGCAGCAGCGCGGTCGTTCGCTCGGGGTGGGTGGCGGCGAACATCATGACGAGCGACCCGGTCTCGAACGAGCCGAAGATCGCCGCCCGCTCGGAAACCGCGGCGTCCATCACGACCAGGAGGTCGTCCGTGAGGGTCTCCAGCGGAGGAACGTCGGTTGGTGAGAACCGGTCGGAGCATCCCCAGCCGCGACGGTCCATCACGATCAGCCGGCCGAGCCCGGCGAGCCCGTTCATGAAGCGCGCGAGGTGCGGGCTCTCCCAGTTCATGTCCACGTTCGAGCAGTACCCCTGCAGGTAGACGATGTCGACCGGACC
>DATEDE010000297.1:0-7970 GCA_035286545.1 Actinomycetota bacterium
CACGGCCATGCGGAACCCCTCGGGGAGCGCCTCGAGCGCCCGCTGCACATCCTCATCGGGCAGCTTCTCGAGGACCTCGGACTCGGCCGAGGCTTCCACGGTCGAACTCCCGAGTCGGTCGTACAGGTACCAGTCCTCGATGTCGTCGTCCTGCACCGTGACCGGCTCGCGCTGCTTCTTCCGGTACGCGTTGATGAAGGTGTTCGTGAGGATCCTGTACATCCACGCCCGCAGGTTGGTGCCTTCTTGGAACCCCGCGAAGCCGCGGTAGGCTCGAAGGAAGGTTTCCTGGACCAGGTCCTCGGCGTCCTGGGGGTTCCGCGTGAGTCGCAGGGCCGAGCCGTACAGGTTGGGCAGGATCGGCAGTACCTCGCTCTCGAACCGGTCCCTGAGCGCGGGGTCCTCGGGTGGTGCGGCGGCGCTACGCGCCATGTTCATCCCTGCCGACCACGAAGTTCATCTCCAGCCTCCGGCACGCGGACTTGACGCCGGAACGACAGTATCCCGCATCGCGCCGACCCCCCGCCGCCGATCCGATCCGGAAACCGGACCCTGTCGCCCGGCGAACCCGGATGGGAAGATGGAGGTCCAGTGGCCAACAACGACGAACCACGCAAGGGACGCTGGCAGGGGTTCGACCTCGGCGGCGGCAGACCGGGTGAGCCGCGACGGATGCGCACCTCGCCGTGGCTGTGGATCCTGACGTTCCTCGGCGTGCTGATCCTGTTCAACTACGTCGCCGCGCCCAGGCCCAACCAGATCGACTACTCGGTGTTCCTCGCGCACGTCGAACGCGGCGAGATCATCGGCACGCTGGAGATCTCTGCGACGTCCGTGTCGGGGCGCTACCAGGACTCCGTGGACGAGGCCGACTTCACGACGACGATCCCCCCGATCATCCAGGGCACGTCCCAGCTCACCGAGCTCTTGAACCAGGAGGGCATCGCCTACACCGGAGTCACACCGAACGGGTTACAGACCTTCCTCGTCGGGTGGGTAGTGCCGCTCCTGCTCTTCGGGCTGCTGTGGTTCTTCCTGATCCGTCGGATGAGCGGCGCCCAGGCCGGCGCCGCGCTCAACCTGGGTCGCAACAAGGTCCGGATCTACGACCGCAAGGAGATGAAGACCACCTTCGCCGACGTCGCCGGCGTGGACGAGGCCAAGGAAGAGCTCCGCGAGATCGTGGACTTCCTGAAGAACCCGAAGAAGTACCAGCGTCTCGGCGGCCGGATCCCCAAGGGCGTGCTCCTGCTCGGTCCACCCGGGTGCGGCAAGACGCTGCTCGCGCGTGCCGTCGCCGGCGAGGCCAACGTGCCGTTCTTCTTCATGTCGGGCTCCGAGTTCGTCGAGATGTTCGTGGGCCTCGGTGCCGCACGGGTGCGCGAGCTGTTCCAGCAGGCGAAGGAGAAGGCGCCGGCCCTCGTGTTCCTGGACGAGATCGACACGATCGGGAAGGGTCGCGGCGGAGCGATGGGCGCGGGGTTCGGGGGCCACGACGAGCGCGAGCAGACGCTGAACCAGCTCCTCGTCGAGATGGACGGGTTCGACGCCAGCAAGGGCGTGATCATCATGGCCGCCACGAACCGCCCGGACGTGCTCGACCACGCGCTCGTGCGGCCTGGTCGGTTCGACCGGCAGGTCGTGGTCGATCGCGCCGATCTCAAGGGCCGCGAGGAGATCCTCAAGGTCCACACGCGCGGCGTGGCGCTCAACCCGAACGTCGACCTGCGGATCCTCGCCGCTCGAACGCCGGGCTTCACCGGCGCGGATCTCGCGAACGTCGTGAACGAAGCCGCACTCCTGGCCGCGCGCAAGGAGAAGGATTCGGTCGAGATGACCGAGCTCGAGGAGGCGATCGACCGGACCGTCGCCGGTCTCGAGCGCAAGAGCCGCGTGATGTCGGAGAAGGAGAAGGAGCGCGTGGCCGTGCATGAGATGGGGCACGCGATCGTCGCGCTCGGCGCGCCGACCGCCGACCCCGTGCACCGCGTGTCGATCATCCCGCGCGGCGCGGCGGCGCTCGGCATGACGATGCAGCGGCCGCTCGAGGACCGCTACCTACTCACCGAGCCCGAGCTCAACGACCGGCTCGCGATCCTGCTCGGCGGCCGGACGGCCGAGGAGCTGGTGTTCGACATGGTCGTCTCGACGGGAGCCCAGAACGACCTTGAGCGGGCCACCGAGATCGCGCGCGCGATGGTGACCGAGTACGGGATGAGCAAGAAGGTCGGCCCGCTGTCGTTCGGAAGCGGCAACGGGGGTGCGGCCGCTCGGCTGTTCTATCCCGGGGCCTCCCCCGAGCTCTCGGACGACCTGGCCGCGGTCGTGGACGAAGAGATCACCCGGCTGGTCAACGAGGCGCACGAACGCGCCACGCAGGTGCTGACCGAGCACCGCGCATTCCTGATCGCGCTGGCCAACCTCCTCCAGGTGACCGAGGTGGTCGACGGGCCCGACCTGCACGCCTACTTCGACGGCTCGAAGCCGGTCCCCTCCTCCGAGGAGGTCGCGGCGATGCGCGCGAACGGCGCTCCAGGGACCGGAGACACGCCGGCGCCGGACGCTCAGGCGCCCGCGGGCTAGTCCGGGTCCGGCGGCTCAACAAGCAGGTCGAAGCGCCCGCGGAACCGCTCGAGGAACCGGTAGTAGTTCCGCTTGGAGAGCCTGTCGCGCTCAGCCGCCGGTGTCGAGTGGTACATCCGATGCTCGTGCTTGGTCACCGGCGCCGGAACGATGACGGCGCGGAGCCCCGCGTCCCTCACCCGGAACGAGCACTCGATGTCGGCCGTGCGGTACCACTTGAACCTCTCGTCGAACAGGCCCACATCTCGGATCACGTCGCGGCGGAACGCCATCAGGTAGCCCTCGACCGCATCGACCTCGGGTCCCTCGCTGTCGTTGAACTCGTGCAGGTCACGGGTCGAGATCCCCCATGGACCGCACACACCGACGGCGGGATCGGCCAGGGCCTGTTCGAGCGGCGCGAACACGTCCCCAAACGGCTCGACCGAGCCGTCCATCACCAGCAAGACCCGCCCGCGGGATCGCTTCAGGCCGGCGTTGACCGCCGCGCCCCACCCCGTGCCCGCCTCGAGCCGGAGGACCTCCACGCCCGCTCCGTAGGTCTCGGGAGCGGTCTCGGTCACGTCGGCGACCACGTACTGGACGTTCCTGCCCCCCTCGTTGGAGCGGAAGGCCTCGAGCGCGCGAACGACGTCCTCCGGCCAGCCCTCGACGATCCAGTGCACCGAGACATCGCACGTCGGCGGCTCATCGAGCACGCTCACCACCTCTCCCGCTCGCAGCCGCTCTTCCTCCGGCGCACCGACCGGCTCGAACGACGGTCCGTCGGGTCCGTCGATCACCGCGAACCCGAGCGCCGCGATCTCGTCGCGGAGCCCGTCGGCTAGAGCGAAGTCCCTAGCTGCACGGGCCTCCTGCCGCTCCGCAGCCAGGGCGCGGACCCTCTCGGGGACCTCAGCCGTCACGATGCCTCCGCACGAAGTCCAAGACGATCTCGTCCGCGGTCTCGGATCGCTCCGAGTGGTACAGGTGACCGGCTCCCTCGATTATCGCCAACTCGGCGCCGGGGATCCCCGCCGCGAGCACGCGCGCGTTCTCGACGTCGATGACCTGGTCGTCGGACCCGTGCAGTACGAGCGTCGGCATCCGCACCTGCGGCAGTCGGTCGAACGCGTCCCAGCCCTGCATCGCCTCCCATTGTCGTCGTTGTCCCTGCGGATGCTGCGGCTGCGCCCGGCCGACCCGCTGATCCTCCTCCACGTGCTCGGGATGGGCCTGCACGAACGCCGGCGCGTACAGCTGGAGCCACGGCCGGTCCTTCGGTGCGCGCCCGCTCGATGGCACCGCGCGCCTGGGCCCGGCGTGCGTGCATGCGAGGATCGCCGAGCGCACATGCTCCGGGTACGTCAGCGCGAGCTCGAGGGCGACCATGCCGCCGAAGGACTGGCCGTAGACATGCGCTCGGGCGATCACGAGCTCGTCCATCAGTCCCAGACAGTCCTCGACGTAGGTCGCCATGGTGGTCGGGTGATCTGGCCCCTCCGAGTGCCCGTTGCCGCGATGGTCGTACGCCACGACGAAGGCCTCCTCTGCCAGGTGCGGGATGTTGCGACGCCACCCCGGGATGTCTCCGCCCATGCCCTGGAGCAAGACGAGCGCCGGACGCCGCGGGTCGCCGGCAACCTCGTAGTGGATCCTCGTGCCGTCGTGGCGGGTGAGGTAGGGCACCCGCGCGCTTAGACGGGCTCCTTGGACACCGACCGCAGACGCCCGGCTACGGCCTCGAGGGTCTTGAGCGCGATCGAGGGGTGCTCCATCAGCAGGCCACGGAAGACCCACCCGGTGATGCCGATCAGCTTGACCGGCGAGAGAGCCGCCACGGTAGCGGTCCGCGGGCCGCCATCCAGGAGTGCGACCTCCCCGAAGAAGTCACCGGGGCCGAGCTTCGCCTTCGTCTTGCCGCCGATCGTCACGGAGCATTGGCCCTCGAGGATCAGGAACAGCCCCACCCCTCGCTCGCCCTCGCGGGCGATCACCGTCCCCTCCTTGTGCGAGACCTCCTTGGAGGCGCGCGCGATGATCGCGAGCTCGCGCTTGGAGCATCCCGAGAAGATCGGCACCTTGGCGAGGCTGATGGCGACGTTCGGCTGGGCCACGACGATCCCCCCGGTCCGGCGGGGCCTACCCCCGCGCGGGCACGCGATCCTACCGCGATCCGTTCGGTGGACGCGAGCCGGTCGAGTCGAGCGACGGCCCGACAACGGACAGTTCCGCCGGAGCTACGGCCCCGGGCCTAGGCGGCGCCGTTCGTCCCCAGGACCACCCCGACCAGGGCCGCCGCGGCGGCGGCGAGGCCGCCGATCAGGACGAATCGCAGCCCCGAGCGCCACCAACGATCACCGGTGATCCCTCCCGTCCACGAGCCGATCGCGAACAGGGCTCCCACCGAGAGCGCGGCGGCCAGCACCATCGCAGCCCGGAGCGGCAGGAAGGCGAAGGGCGCAAGCGGGATCAGCGCGGCCACCAGTGCCGCGCCGAACGTTGTCGTGGCGGCCGAGGCGGGACGCTTCGCGAACGGCGCTCCCGTCGAACGGGCCAGATCGCGTTCGGCCTTGGTCGCCGTGTACAGGACCCCGCCCATCGAGATCGCCTCGGCCAGACCCGCGGCGAGGCCTGCCAGCGCCACCGTGGCAACCTCCCCGGACCCGATCGCCACGCCCAGGACCACCGCCAGGACGTTGGTGAGGTTGTCCTGGGCACCCATCACGATCTCGCGCATCTGGTCCGTCCCCGCCTTGCGGCGTGGGCGGGTGGCCTGGACCCGGTCCGCTGTCAGATGCATCGGCGCCCCCTTTGTCTACCGGGATGGTGGACTTAACGCGCCGGCACCCGCCGGGACCAAGGTCCGGTGTCCGAGGGGCCCTCCGGACGACCCGATCACGCTGGCTCGCTAGGATGGAGCCGTGGGTGACGCCCGGCGCTTCGCGGCGATGCTCGTGCTCTTCGCGATCGGCTTCGGCCTGATCGCGCTCGCGAGCGCCGTCGACTCCACCTGGCCCCTGTTCCTGACGCCGCTCCCCTACGCAGTCATCCCGTGGCTCGTCGTCCACGCCGACGACGCGGCTGGACTTCCCGAGACCCAGACGTAGGAACGACGAAGGGCGCCTGTCGGCGCCCTTCGTTTTCGTCGCGGGGACGGGATTTGAACCCGTGACCTCTGGGTTATGAGCCCAGCGAGCTACCGGACTGCTCCACCCCGCAGGGCCGATGATAGGCGACGGTCTGTCAAGCGCCAAACCCGGCTACCCGACGAGCACCACGCCGCGCATGCCGTAAGCGTAGTGACCCGGCACGTGACACCCGAACAGCAGGTCCTGCTCGCCGAACGTGAACGTCGTGGTTACAGTCTCGCCGGCGAGGACGGTCACCTCGCCAGGGCGCGGGTCGTGGTGCGCCTCTGTGCCGCGCTCGTGGAGATCCTGGACCGAGTCGTCGCCGACGATGAACTCGTGGTCGATCGGATCGGTGTTCACGATCACGAACTCCAGCGTCTCATCCGGGTTGGCCTGGACCGTCGAGGGCTCGAACCGCGAGTGGTGTAGCACGATCTCGACGGTCCGCGGGCCGGCCGGGTCGGCCCGCGCCGGCGCGCATGCCGCGCCGGCCGCGAGGAGGAGCACCGCCGCGACGACCCGGTGTGTGTGCATCAGAACGCCGGGCGCCCGGAGCGTCGCCGCTCGAGGCCGCCGACCAGCACGAACGCCGCGATCAGCGCCAGCGCGACCCACAGCGCCGGCCCGAGCCCGTTCGCGTCGGTCGCGATCGGGTCCAGCCCCGCGGCGATCGGCGCGGGCTGGCCGGCGCCGCTAGCGTCGATCGCGAGGTCGTACGTCAGATCACCGGCGCGCGCGTCGACGCGCAGGTACGTGAGCCACACTTCCTCGCCCGGGAGCCAACTCATGCCCTTGTCCGAGCGCAGGTCGGCAAGCAGCGTGGTGGACGCCGGTTCGCTGCGCTCCAGGACCAGGCCGGGGCGGATCTCCTGCGCGAGCGCCGAGGCCTCGTCCGGACCGATCGCGACCGGGAGAGTGGCGGGCTCGCCGTCGGTCAGCAGGTAGACGTCGGCCTCCACGGGCGCCTCGGCGGGCGCTCCGAGCGCCAGGATCCGCAGCGGCACCCACGGGTTCGTCGTGGGGATCACCACGTGAACGGGGGTGCCGTCGCCGGCGGCCAGGCCTTGATCGGCCGCACGGGCGCCGTCGTAACGCACCGCCATGAAGATCGGGCTCCGCTTCGCGTAGAACTCGAGCACCTCGGGCGCGTCGGGCGGAAGCAGGAAGCCGCGCTCTCGCGCCCAGTTCCCGACGGAGATCGCGCCGCCCTCCAGGACCACCACGTCGAGCGCGTCGATCTTGGTCTCGAGGATCACCCGCGCCTCGGCCGCCCCGGCGGCGTCGACGGCGAACAAGAGCTCACCCTCGGGCTGCGGCTGGGTCTCGAGCGCGAGGCGCTGCAGCGTCCAGTCGCCGCCGCGGATCACCTTCGTTGGGACCCCGGGCAACGGCACGATCGAGCCGAACTCGCCGTCGCCCGCGAACTCGAAGGAGGTCACGTAGTGCTCGATGCCCTCGTGGTAGGCGGCGAGCGTGGTCGTCCGGACGAGCTGCACGGCACCATTCGGCGCGATGAGCCCACCGCAGGCGAAGACGGGCGAGGCGACGAGCAGCACGAGCAGCGCCCCGGTGATCGGGACCAACAAACGGAGGCGTCGCATCGGGGTGCTCCTTCCGGTCGTGTGACCGGGTAGGACGCCTCGACTCCGCTGAGGGTTCCCTGCGCTCTACGGGGAAGGACTCGGCTCCGGCGTGGGGGACGCGGTCGGAGCGGGCTCCAGGCCGAGCAGCTCGGCGAGCAGCACCTGGGCCTCGGCGGTGGCCGCCTCCGCGGCCGCGATCTCGGCCTGGTAGGTGGCGAGATCGCCGCCCCGCAGGGCCTCGTCGGCGGCGGCGAAGTGCACCGTCGCCTCGTCAAGGAGCGCCTGCACCTGCTCCTCGACGGTCACCACGGGCGGCGGCTCCTCCCCGTCCTCCGGCGGCACGGCCTCCCCGATCGAGTCCGCGAGGGCCTCGCGCAGGGTGGAGCCGATGCCGATCTCCGCGCCGTTCACCACGACGACCCGTTTCAGCTCCGGGATCGCGTTCGGCTGAGTGGACTTGACGTAGACGGGCTGGACGTAGAGCAGCGAGTCCTGCACGGGGATCACGAGGAAGTCGCCGAACACGATGTCAGAGCCGCCCTGGCCGAGCAGCGTCCGCTCGGCCGAGAATCGCGCGTCCTGGTTGATGCGCGAGAAGACCTGGGTCGGCCCATCGACGTTCAGGCCCAACGGGAACTCGAAGCTCACGATCTTCCCGTACTCGTCGCCCGGATCGGACTTGGCCGCCATC
>DATEDE010000298.1:0-2038 GCA_035286545.1 Actinomycetota bacterium
GGCCGCCCGGCCCCCCGGTAGGCGTCGACGGGCGTGGTGTTCGTGAAGACCCCTACGAACTCGGTCTCGTAGGCCTCACCTCCGTAGCACCCGCAGAACAGGAACGCCCCCAGGATCGGGGTTCCCGGGGCGATGATCCGCAGGTAGGCGCCCATGTTGGCGCGGATCCGAGCCCTGTAACCGCGGATCTTGCCGTCCCGATCGGCGGCGATCTCCATGTCCTGGATCTGATCGCGACCGTGGTGGGTCGCGAGGTACCCCTCGGTCCTGGTCTCGGTCCACTTGATCGGTCGGCCGAGGCGCCGCGCGAGCTCGAGGGCGAGGGCCTCCTCCGGGTAGACCTGGAGCTTGGAGCCGAAGCCTCCGCCCACGCGGGGGGCGATGATCCGGAGCTTGGACTCCGCGATCCCCGTGGCCAGCGCCATCCCCGTGCGCAGGACGTGCGGGATCTGGGTCGAGGACCACATAGTGAACTGCCCCGTCGCGGGCGTGGGCTGCACGATGATCGACCGCGGTTCGATGGCGTTGGGGATCAGCCGGCGGATGACGTTGCGCTGCTTCACGACCACGGGCGCTTCGGCGAAGACCTTGTCCACGTCGCCGTTGGTGAGCTTCCACGTGTAGGACCGGTTGGTCCCGAACTCGTCGTGCACGATCGGAGCCCCGTCGGCGAGCGCCGCGTCCGAGTCGGTCACGGCCGGCAGCGCCTCGTAGTCGACGGACACCGCCTCCGCCGCGTCGATGGCGGCGGCCCGGGACTCGGCGACGACCACCGCGACCCCGTCGCCCTGGTACCGAGCCTTGTCCTTCGCGAGCGGCCAGTGGGGCGGGTTGTTGATGTCCGCCGTGACCGGCCAGGCCATCAGCAGCGGCCCGGCCCACTCGAAGTCCTGACCGGAGAAGGCGGCCACGACACCGGGCATGGCCAGGGCCTTCGAGGCGTCGACCGCCTTGATCCGGGCATGCGCGAACGGGCTGCGCACGACCGTCATCCACAGCATCCCCGCAACGGTGAGGTCGTCCGTGTATCGCGCCTGCCCGGTGAGGAACTCGGGGTCCTCCTTGCGAAGGACCGGGGTTCCGACGTACTTCTCGGTGGTTGCCATCGGGGTCCCTCCCTCAGGCCCTCGCGCCGCTCATGTGCTGCGCGGCGTCGAGGATGGACTTCACGATGTTCTGGTAGCCGGTGCAGCGGCACAGGTTGCCCTCGAGGGACGCGCGAACCTGCTCCTCGGTCGGGTTGGGGTTCTCCCGCAGGTAGGAGTCCGCGGCCATGATCATGCCCGGCGTGCAATACCCGCACTGCAGGCCGTGGTTGCGATGGAAGGCCTCTTGCAGCGGGTGCATCTGCCCGTCGGTCGCCATGGCCTCGATCGTCTTCACCTCGCGCCCGTCGGCCTGTGCCGCGAGCAAGGTGCACGACTTCACGGACACGCCGTCGAGCAGCACGGTGCACGAGCCACACGACGAGGTGTCGCATCCGACGTTCGTCCCGGTGAGCCCGAGGGTCTCCCGGAGGAAGTACACGAGGAGCGTGCGCGGTTCGACGTCGGCCTCGCGCGGCTCCCCGTTGACGGTGACCGATACGTGGGTCACGGGTCCCCCTTTCACGCCCGGCGAGTGAGGGTTCCGATGCTAGACCCGTCGCTGCGTACGGTCGAATCGGGCGAGACCCCCGTGGACCCGGCTACGGCTCCGGCCAGCCGTTCGGCTCCGCGAGGGCGGCCTCATCGCCCGAGCAATCGGTGCCGGTGCCGAGCACGGTTTCTCCCGATGGCAGGACCCGGATCCAGAAGCACTCCCCCGTGTCGGCGCGGGCCGAGCCGGTCCAGGCCTCCTTCCTCGCCGAGACGCTCACGACCTCCGAGTCGTTCGAGGCCTGGTCGGGGTCGATCAGCAGGAGGTCGGACACCGCCGGATCGAGCTCGAGCCGCGGCCGGGAGGCCGCCGCGAGCGAGCCCTCCTCGGCCGCCAGTCGCTCGGCGGCCTCCGCCGCGGTCCGCAGGTTCGACTGCGCGTACGCGACCGCGCCCGTCCG
>DATEDE010000299.1:0-4659 GCA_035286545.1 Actinomycetota bacterium
TCGACAGGTTCTCAGCGATCGTCCGCCGAACGAGCGAGACCGGAACCACCTCGAACCCGCGGGCGGGCCCTCCGGAAGAGGCCGCCTCGACATCCTCCCGAGTGATCCGACCCTGAGGTCCGGTACCCATGACCGACGCGAGGTCGACCCCCTGGTCCTTGGCGAGCTTCCTAACCGCGGGCGTAGCCGCCACGGATGTGGAGCCGAGGGGACCGAGCGCAGGCGACCCGTCTCCGGTGCGGACCTCGGGAAGCACGGACGCCCCCGGAGACGAAGAGCCAGCGCCGGGGCCCTCGGCGACCCCCCCGGCGACCTCGAACGTCACCAGGGCGGTCCCGACCGCCACGGTAGATCCCGCCGCGACGCGCAGCGTAACCACCCGTCCGGCCCAGGGCGCCGGGACCTCGACGGTTGCCTTCGCGGTCTCGACCTCGACGAACGGCTGGTTCAGCTCGACCTCATCGCCTTCGGCCACTAGCCACGCGGAGATGACGGCCTCCTCGAGCCCTTCGCCCAGATCCGGTAGCAGGAAGACCCTCTCGGTCGTCAATAGGCCACGACCTTGCGCACGGCCGCGGAGATCCGCTCGACGCTCGGCAGGTAGACCTGCTCCAGCGATGCCGGTGGGTACGGCACGTCGGGCCCGGTGACGCGGAGCACCGGCGCCTCCAGGTGGTCGAAGGCCTCCTCGACGATCCTCGCGACGATCTCGGCCCCCATCCCGAGCGTCATGGGCGCCTCGTGCACGACCACGACCCGCCCGGTCGAGCGCGCCGCGCCAGCGATCGCCTCTACGTCCAGCGGCACGAGCGAGCGCAGGTCCAGGACCGTGCACGTCACACCTTCCGCCTCCAGAACCGACGCGGCCTCCAGGCACCGCTGGATCATCGCGCCGTAGGAGATCAGGACGCACGAGGAGCCCTCGCGCAACGTCCGCGCCCGGCCGATGCCCGGACCCTCAGCCGTGAGCTCCCCCTCCTCCTTGCTCCAGTAGCGGCTCTTCGGCTCGAGGACGATCACCGGGTCGGGATCGGCGATGGCCAGGCGGAGGAGCCGGTACGCGTCGAGCGGAGTCGAGGGCGTGAGCACCTTCAACCCCGCGGTGTGCACGTAGTAGGTCTCGGGGCTCTCGCCGTGGTGCTCCTTGCCCCTGATCCCGCCGAACGAGGGGATCCGGATCGTGATAGGCATCGCGACGCGGCCGCGTGTCCGCTCGCGGTACTTGGCCACGTGGCCGATCACCTGGTCGAGCGCCGGGTAGGAGAACCCGTCGAACTGCATCTCGGCGACCGGGCGCCATCCCGCCATCGCGAGCCCGACACAGATCCCGGCGATCCCGGCCTCGGCGATAGGCGTGTTGAACACCCGCTCGCGCCCGAACTCGCGCTGCAGTCCCTCGGTCACCCGGAAGACTCCGCCTAGCTCGCCCACGTCCTCGCCGAACACGAGAGTCCGCGGATCCTCCTGCAGTGACCCTCGGAGCGCCGCGTTCAGCGCGGCGACCATCGTGTGCTCAGCCATCGCCGAGCAGCTCCTCACGCTGCCGGAGCACCGTCGCCGGCGGCTCGGCAAAGGCGTGGTCGAACACCTCGGACGCCGGCGGCGCGTCGAGCACGGTCAGGGCGGCCCGGATCTCGGCCACCCACGTCTCGGCATCTGCGTCGACCCCGGCGATCCATGCGTCGTCGACGAGGCCACGCGTGGCCAGGTGGAGCCGGTAGCGCTCGATCGGGTCGCGCGCGCGCCAGACCTCGACCTCGGCCTCGTCGCGGTAGCGGGAGGCGTCGTCGGCGGTGGAGTGCGCGCCGACCCGGTACGTCATCGCCTCGATCAGCGTGGGGCCCCCGCCCGAGCGGGCGCGCTCCGCGGCCTCCCGTGTGACCGCGTAGACGGCGAGCACGTCGTTGCCGTCCACGCGGACGCCGGGGAACCCGTAGCCGCCGGCACGCGCGGCGATCGGCGCTGCGAACTGCTCGGTCGATGGCACCGATATCGCCCAGCCGTTGTTCTGGCAGAACAGGATCGCGGGCGCGCCGAACACGGCGGCCATGTTCGCGGCCTCGTGGAAGTCGCCCTCCGAGGCCGACCCTTCCCCGAAGTACGCGAGCGAGCAGGCGGCCTTGCCGTCGAGCCTCGCGCCGATCGCCCACCCGACCGCGTGCACGATCTGGGTCGCGACCGGCACGCAGATCGGCGCGAATCCGCTCGCGTAGGGGTCGTAGGGACCGCCGTGCCAGGTCCCGCGGTGGTACTGGAGGTACTCGACGACATCCACGCCGCGCACGATCGCGGCCGCGAGCTCGCGGAACGAGGGGAAGGCGAAGTCGGCCGGTCCCAGGGCGAACGCGCTCCCGACCTGCGCCGCCTCCTGGCCCTCGAACGGCGGGTAGACGGTGAGCTCGCCCTGGCGCTGGAGCGCCCAGCACTCGCGGTCCAGGCGCCGCGCGCGGATCATCAGGCGCAGCAGCTCCCGCATCTGGTCGTCGGACAGGCCCACCCCGGTGTCGCCGACCGCCGTGCCGTCTGGCGCGATGAGTTGCACGATCGGCACCGCGTTCTCGCTGCTCATTGGCGTCGTGACCTCGCGGGACGGGAGCGAGCGGGAAGCATATACACTCGCGCCCCATGGTCCCGTCGGCCGAGCTCCGCATCTACCAGCCGCTCGAGGTGTTCCCGCCCAACGAGCAGGCCCACTGGGAGCGCCACATCGTCGATGGCGCGGTGCGCCTGGGCCGGCCCCGGTACCGGCAGGGCGTGACTCCCTCGGGCCACGGCGTGCTGATGCCCGGTGGAAGAGACGGGGCGTACGTGAAGGTCATCGACGGCGCCTACTACGTGTGCCCGTGGCGAACGAAGCTGCGGGTGTACGCCGGGATCGTCTCGTTCCGCCAGGCCTCGATCTTCGACGACCCCTCCATATTCGTGACCGACGAGCAGGCCCGCCGCGCCCGGCGCGATCTCCGGCGCCTGCGTCGGCGCGATCCGAACCAGATCTCGGCGATCATGCACAGTCCGTGGCACGTGCCGGTGCGATGGTTCGTGCTGTTCGAGGATCACGAGCGCCGGCTGCTCGAGCACGACGGCCACCATCGCCTGTCGTACCTGACTACCGCCCGCCGCGCTCTCGTGCGGGCCGAGGAGGTAGTGCCGCCGCTTCGCCGCTCCGAGCTCGGTCCCATCGCCGACCTGATCGTCGAGCTGCACCAGTGGATCTCGCTGTTCGACGCCAACTCGATCCTAGAGCTGGACTACGGGGCCCTGTCCGACCTGATGACCTGGGATGAGATGGACGACGACCACAGCGCGCGAGAGCTCCACGACGCGATCCGCGCGCTCACCGAGAAGCGCTTCCCCCGGTCCGCCGAGCTCTACCAGGCGGTGCTGACGCGCGCGGCCGAGCTCCGAGCTCACGAGAGCCTGAACTAGCGGCGTCCGCGGCGGAATGACCTCGCCGCGGGGGGAGTGGCCAGGGGCAGATTCGAACTGCCGACACCGCGGTTTTCAGCCGCGTGCTCTGCCAACTGAGCTACCTGGCCCGGGCCGGTAGAGAACCTGGCAGAAATCGCGGCCGAGGTCACCACCAGCGCGTTCGAGTGTAGTGAATGGAGATGGGTGCGGACCTGGTAACGCCATGCGGGTCTGCGAGTGTTGTCAGGACGGTGTAGGGGTCGGAAACTCCGATTCGCCTTCCAGCTCGCCGATCCGTAGCATGCGCGGATGCCGTTCCTCCTCTCCCTGATCGCCCGCGCGGTGGCTCGCCTTGTCGCAAGCTCGGCGGATGACGGTTCCAAGGACATCGAGATCCTGGTGCTCCGCCACCAGCTGAAGGTGCTTCGCCGACAGATCGGCCGTCCGAGGCTTCGCCCGGTGGACCGGTCGCTCCTCGCCGTTGCGGCCAGGGCGCTTCCGAGAGACCGTTGGGCATCGTTCAGGGTCGCGCCCCAGACGCTTCTGCGCTGGCACCGCGAGCTCGTGAAGAGGAAGTGGACTTCCCGGTCAAAGCGCACCGGTCGCCCGCCGATGGATCCCGAGATCTGCGAGCTCATCTGCCGCATGGCAAAGGAGAACCCCCGCTGGGGGTGCGTGAGGATCCAAGGAGAGCTTCGCGGGCTCGGCATACGGGTCGGTGCAACGACGATCCGTTCGCTCCTTCGCCGGTCAGGCCTCGGGCCCGCTCCCCGAAGGAGCGGCCCGAGCTGGTCGGAGTTCCTGCGCGCTCAGGCCACGGGGATCCTCGCCTGCGACTTCTTCACTGTGGAGACCGTCTTTCTCAAGACGATCTACGTGCTGTTCTTCATCGAGATCGGTACCCGAAGGGTGCATGTCACCGGCGCCACCACTAACCCGGACGGCACCTTCGTCACCCAGCAGGCGAGGAACCTCAGCTTCGACCGTGAGGATGCCAAGGCACCGGTACGCTACCTCGTCCGCGACCGCGATCAGAAGTTCTCCCGTTCCTCCGACGAGGTGTTCAAGACCGAAGGGGCGAAGGTGATCCTCACCCCGGTCCGATCCCCGAAGGCCAACGCCTTCGCTGAGCGATGGGTGAGAACGGTGCGAGCTGAGCTCCTTGACTGGACGCTCGTCTTGGGCCGTCGGCATCTCGATCGCGCCTTGGGCACCTACGTGGAGCACTACAACTCCCACCGTCCACATCGC
>DATEDE010000300.1:0-19520 GCA_035286545.1 Actinomycetota bacterium
CGCCCCATGGCGTCTCCTCTACGCGCTCGAACAGCGCGTCCTGTGCACGCCAGAAGGTGAGTAGCGGATCGAGGTCGGACACGGACGTATGGTGCCACCCTGCGGCTGGGGTAGGCTCGCGGCGCCTTGATCACCTGCCGCATATACCGGGACGGCGAGCTCGAGCGCGAGACGACGTTCGAGCCCGAGGTCCTCCGCGCGGCGCGCGAGGGGGACCACCGCATCTGGCTCGACGTGGTCGATCCCACGGATGAGGAGCTCGAGACACTGCGGGCCGAGCTCGGCCTGCACGAGCTGGCCGTCGAGGACAGCCGGCGTTGGGGTCAGCGCGCCAAGGTCGACATGTACCCGGACCACTTGTTCCTGGTGGCTCATGGGCTGGGTCTTGACCGGCGCGACGAGCTTGAGGATCGCGAGGTCCACCTGTTCGCGGGTGGCGGCTCCTACGTGGTCACCGTGCGGCGCGAGCCCAGGTTCGAGTTCGTCAAGGCGCAGGAACGGTTCCGGATCGCCCCCCACCTCTCATCGGAGGGGATCGGCTACCTGCTCTACCTCCTGCTCGACGAGATCGTCGACGGATACCTGGACGTGGTGGAGCGGCTCGAGGACCTCGGTGACGATATCGAGGACGCGGTGGCGGACGAGGAGCGGGGAGGCGAGGCCGGCCAGGCCTACCGCTCGCTCGCCGCCAGGATCTTCCGGGTCCGCCAGCAGGTCGTGCGGTTCCGGCGGTTGGCGGCGCCGATGCGCGAGGCGGTCGACGTGATCCTGGAGAACCCGGCCTTCGCCACGCCGCCGCTCGCCCCGTACTACCGCGACGTCCTGGACCACGTGATCAGGACGCTTGAGCTTCTCGACAACGTTCGCGACCTGTTGACCTCGGCTCGGGAGCTCCAGCTCGCGCAGGCGTCGAACCGCCTCAACGTCGTGATGAAGCAGCTCTCGGCGTGGGCGGCGATCATCCTCATCCCGACGCTCATAGCCGGGATCTACGGCATGAACTTCGACCACATGCCGGAGCTCGGGTGGGTGTTCGGCTACCCCTTCGCGATCGGAGTCATGGCGGTCGCGGCCCTCGCGTTGTACCGGATCTTCCACAAGCGCGAGTGGCTCTGACGTGTGTCGGGCGCTCAGGGTGCTCTGCGTCGCGGAGGACACGCAGGCGCTCTCCGCGCTGAAGCGCGCGACGGCCTCGACGGAGTGGGAGCTCGTCGCTGGCGCCACGGACGAGGCCGAGGCGCTGCGGCAGTTGCACGAGGACCGCCCTCAGGTCGTGGTGGTGTTCGGGCCGTTCGGGAGGTTCGTCTCGAGGGCGCTCGAGGCCTACCCGGCGCTTCGGGTGGTGGCCGACCGGGACCTTCCCGGCGCGAGCGCCGTGGTGACGGAGACCGAGGAGGTCCGGGCGGCCGTTCTAGGCCGGACCCGCCCGGGCGGTCCGGTGGGACCCGGGCGCCCGGGCGGATCCGGCGTCTGACTCAGGCGCACCCTCCCCAGGCGCTCCAGGAGTCCAGGGCACGCGCCATCCTGATGGAGACGATGATGTTGGCGCGGGCGTTGTACACGGAGCGGTCGGGCTGACCCCAGCGTTCGGCGCGGTCCGGCCAGTATCGGGTGGCCTGCTGGAACAGCCCGGCGTATCCGCCCGGGTTGTATGCGTGGGGGTCCAGGTGGGACTCGCACCGCGCGACCTGGACGGCCGTGGCGCCGCCGGGACTGTCCCAGCGGCGGGCGGCGCACTTGATCAGTTGCTTCAGATGCCAGGCTCCCTCTCGCCAGTCGTAGTCGCAGACGTGGCGGGGAACCTCTTCCGCCAGCGCTCCTACCGAGGGTCCGCCAAGGAGCGAGGTGCTTGCCAGCGCCGCGACGAGCGTGCGACGCAAGGTGAGTCGTCGGATCATGCTTGGTTCCACCCCCGCGGTGGACCGGGCTGGTGGCCGGGTCTGGTCGGACTCGGTCATGCCGAGTTCCGTCCGCGGTAGGTCGTGGGTGCTGGTTCACCTCCTCGAGTTCGGACACCGTGTGACCTATCGACACCCACGTCGCTCGGCCCCTGCACCCCCGACCGCGCGCGTCTGCCTGCCCTGGACGTGCAGGGATAGGCGCTAGGAATCGAGGGAGGGTCGGACCGGAACGTCCGTGGTTGTCCGGGGGACCGTATCAGCGCCCTACGACAAGGACGTGACCAGTGGTCATCAGCCGAGGGCCGTACGATGGGCCCATGTCCAAGGTCTTGCTCGCGGCTCCCCGCGGCTACTGCGCCGGCGTGGAGCGCGCCGTGGAGGCGGTGGAGCGGGCCCTACAGACCCACGGGGCCCCCGTCTACGTGCGCAGGCAGATCGTCCACAACCTCCACGTGGTCCGGGACCTCGAAGGCAAGGGAGCGGTATTCGTCGACGAGGAGACCCAGGTGCCTCCGGGCGCGGTCGTGGTGCTCTCGGCCCACGGCGTGGCCCCGACGGTCTACGCGAACGCCGAGGCCCGCGGCCTCACGATCCTGGACGCGACGTGCCCCCTCGTCACGAAGGTCCACCTAGAGGCTCGGCGCTTCGCCAGGGACGACAGGACGATCATCCTGATCGGCCACGCGGGCCACGAGGAGGTCGAGGGAACCACCGGGCAGGCTCCGTCGAAGACGATCTTGGTCCAGGACGTCGACGAGGCCCGGGCGGTGCGGGTCCCCGACCCCGAGAACCTGTCCTACCTGACCCAGACCACGCTTTCGGTGGACGAGACGAACGAGATCGTCGCGGTACTGCGGGAGCGCTTCCCGACGGTCCAGGGACCTCCGCGGGAGGACATCTGCTACGCGACCCAGAACCGGCAGGACGCGATCAAGGAGGTAGCGCGTCGGGCGGACGTGGTGCTCGTGATCGGCTCGGACAACTCGTCCAACTCCAAGCGCCTGGCCGAGGTGGCCCGCGACCTCGGGACGCCCGCGCACCTGGTCGACGACGAGACCGAGGTGGATCCGGCCTGGCTCGAGGGGGCCGAGGTCGTGGGTCTGACCAGCGGAGCGTCGGCCCCCGAGCGGCTGGTCGATCGCATGCTCGGGTGGCTCGCCGAGCACGGTGCGACCGAGGTCGAAGAGATCGCCATGGCGAAGGAACGTCTGCGCTTCTCGGACGTCCGCGTCTAGGCGCCGGTCAGCTCCAGGCCGAGAATTGGTCGCGGTCCTCGTCCGCCGGCTCGAGCGCCGGGATCGCCACGAGGGTCCGGGTCGCCGCGACGCCGGGCAGCGCCAGCACCTGGTCAACGATCACACGAGCGGCGTGCTCCCACGAGTACGGGATCTCGACGATCAGGTCGTACTCGCCGGCGATCAGGGCCACGGCCGAGACGTCCTCGAGGTCGGCCAGCGACTCGACCAGCCTGGCCGCCATCCCCGGCGCCGCCTTGACGTGAACGAAGCACGCATCCCCGTGCTGCTGCATCGGGACCGAGGTCCGCAGCCCCCCACCGGCCAGACCGAGGACGTCACCGGGGACCACGGGGGCGGTGAGGGTCCGCTCGATGCCATCGATGCGGTGGATGTGCCGGATCACGTCCTGGGCGATCGAGAGCAGGTCGGCGCCGTGGACGGCGACCAGGACGTCCCAATCGCCCACCACTGCGACCGCCGCTCGGACCCCGTTGGCGTTCTCGAGCCGCACGACCACGTCCTCCAGGCGACCGGGACGGACCGCAACGTAGACGAAGGCGTCCACCCGCGCAGGCTAGGCCCGCCGTTCGGGCTATGCAAGGACGCGGTGCTCAGCCGACGGCGGGTGTCCCTACGCGGCAGAGGGCGTCGAGCTCAGCGGCCCCCTCCTCGGGTCCGACGGCGATCAGCCGGTCTCCGGCGAGGAGCACCAAGGTTCCCCGGGGTCGGTAGATCCATCGCTGACCGCGCTGGATCGCGAGCACGAACATCCCGGTCTCGGTCTCGACCCTCAGGTCCTTCAGTGAGTGCCCGTCGGCGGGCGTCCCGGCCTCGACCACGGTCTCCGCGCTCGTCTCCTCGGTCTCCTCGAGCGCGAGCTGGACGACGGGATGCAGCGGCTCGCCGTGCTCGACGTACCAGGTCATGTCGCGCGCGGCGTCGCACATCGACTCGCTGGCGCTCGCCAGGCGGAGCAGGCCCCGGAGCTCGTCGGGGTTGCGGGCCTCTGGCGCGGCGCGAAGGACCCAAGACTCGAGCTCGTCGTGCAAGATGTCGCTACGAGCCTCCAGCGCGGCCACCTCGGCCGCGAGCGCCCGGTTGTTGAACAGGATCGAGGAGTATGCGAGGCCGACCGTGGCCTCGGACAGGTCCTTGAGCTCCACGAGGATGTCGACGGCTCGGTCGAGCTCGGACAGCGGGGGTGGCTCCTCGTGCGGCGGCTCTGCGCGCGGGGGCGCGCCCGCGAGCTCGCGCACCAGCGCCACGCCCTCCTCGGGCCCTCTGACCAGCAGGACGTCGGCCTCGGACGAGACGTCCTCGGGACCCGGGTCGAAGCGCCAGTCGATACCGCTGCGGATCGCCATCACCCACATCCCGGTCTCGGTCGGCAGGCTGAGCTCCCGCAGGGACCGCCCGATCACGGCGGCGCCCTCGCGGACCTTGACCCGGGCGGTCATCTCGTCGGCGTGACGCAGGTCGTGACGGAGCGCGTCCGGGATCCCGAGCCGAGCGGCGACGACCCTCGCGATGTCCGACGCGGCGTCCCCGATCTTCTCGACCGCTCCCGCGATCCAGAGCACGCCCGCCATGCCCTCGGCGTCTTCGGGGCTGCGTGCCGCCAGCATCGCCATCATGCGGAGACGCCGCAGGTGGCCGATCATGCGGTCCTCGAGGCGCTCGACCTCGCGGGCCAGCTTCTCGTCCTCGAAGAAGACGGCGGCGTAGGCGAGGTCGACCATCAGCTCGGAGGCGTCCTTCGCCTCGACGAGCAGGTCCTTGACGCTGTTCGGTTGGTCATCCATGGAAGGCCACCCCCGATAGTGACATAGCGGCGATGAACGCGACGATGCCGGCCAGGTCCATGGAGCCGGTCGACAGCGGCACGGTGTGGTTGTCGGGGTCCAGCCCGAACCGGGTGGTGCCCACGGCGAGGTAGTACCCGAGCGCGAGGATCGCCGGGAGCAACAGACCGCCCGCGAGCGCCGTCCCGCCTATCGTGACGCCCGCCGAGGGGGTTGCGTTCGAGGTCGCCTGCGCGAGGGCGTAGCCCGCCGCCCCGATGAAGGTGAAGATCGCGACGCCGAAGGCCACCACGAGCGAGCCGTCCACGATCGCCGGCGGCTCCGGCAGGCCCCGCGGCGTGATCACCCCCAGCCGCAGCTTGCTGGACAGGCGAGAGGAAAGGATGCCGCCGAGCGCGCCCGCCTGCGAGATGAGCGGCGGGATCAGGATCAGCAGTCCGGGATACCGGAAGAATCGCTCGGACTGGGACTGGAGCAGCGTGCCGGCCAGGACGTCCAGGATGGGCACGATCACGAGGACCCCGGTCATCTCAAGCAGCATGCGTCGGACCGCGGGGTCTGTTCGGACGCCCACCACCGTGCCGGTTATGGCCACGACCAGGCACAGCACGGCGACCAAGTCGCTCACGAGCTCGGAGCGCACGAGGAACGTCGAGAGGAACAACGCGGGCAGGGTGACCATGTCTCCCACCGCGGTTATCACGGGTGTTCCAACCGCGTCGAGGTCGTACCCGCGACGGAACGACACGACCGCGAGTGCGATCGTCGCGACCAGGACGAGCGCAGCACCGATGGTGCCGCCGACCACCGAGATAGTGACGAGATCGGGCAGCGGGATCGACGGCTCGCCGAACGCGACCGCGGACAATCGAGCCAACGCTGCAACCAACAGCGACGAGGCGAGGGTCAGGACGAGACCGGCGATCGCGTTCTGCCGAAGGACGCCGCCGCGGCGCCACGAGACGTCGAACACGCCCACCGCGATACTGGTCCCCAGCCGGGCACCGGTGGCTCCCGAGATCACCCCGCGCATGCCTACGGCTGCCGGGATCAGGATGAACAGCCCGGGGAGCTCCTCGAGGGTGCCGGTGATGGCGCCGAGCGTCAGTCCCGCGACGAAAGAGGCGAGCGTCGACAGGACGAGCGCCACCAGGCCCTGGCGGAGCGTTCGACGCTCGGCGTGCCAGTAGGCCCAGAGGTTCCGAGCAGGGCGCGGGAAGGCCATAACGGTTCGCTCATCGGATCCTTCGCTGTCGTGCGCGGTCGCGGGCACGGGGGCCCCGGGAAGTATGAGGCGCAGTCCGCGTGCAGGGCAACCCTCGGAGGGAGGCTTCCTACGGCGTGTAGCCGAGCTGGCGCTCGAGGCGCAGACGATGCTCTGGCGGGTGCTCGATCGCCGGCAGCAGGAGCCAACCCACGATGCCGTGGGGGCCGTCGGGAACGATCAGGCGATCCGAGGGGAGCGCCTCGAGCGCGAGTCGGAGCTCTCCGTGGATCTCCTCGGACCACGCGCGCGACCGTGTGAGGGTCCAATCCGCCCGCGCCTCCATGAGCTGGGCGTTGTAGGTGTCGATGTCCGATCCGAGGCCGAGGATCGCCGCCGAGCCGAGCGCGGGGTCCACCCGGGGCGCGTCCGGGCCCGCCTGCAGCCGGGCCACCTCCAGCGCGTTCTGCTTCCAGGCGGTCACGTGATTGAGCGTGTCCGTGGGTGACCAGCGGTTGGGGCTCCGCCGGGTCGCCTCGAACTCGCCCAGCTCGCCCACGAGCCCCAGCCAGCGGGCGTGCTCCTCGTCCATCGCCCCCAAGATCTTGGGCATCCGGTCGCTCATCAGACCCAATCCTCAGTGACGAACAGCCAGAAAGCGAGCCCCGCGTACGGGCCGAACCGGCGGAAGCGGCGTTCGATCGCGGTGTCGGAGACGGAGCGGCGACCGATCCTCTTCGCGTAGGTCGGCCGGGTCCACGCATCCAGTATCAGGCGGTGGTAGCGGCCGAGCGTCATCATGATGTGCGCTGCAGCGTACGGCCCGACGCCGGGCAGTTCCAGCAGGCGGTCCTCGAGTTCGCCATCCGGGAGCTCGTCCGCCGTGGCCCGTCCGAGCCGCTCGAGGTCGAGGTCGCCGGCTGCGATGGCGCGGGACAGGGATACGAGGTACGCGCCGCGGTAGCCCGCCCGTGCGACGTCGCGGTAGAAGCCCTCACCGGCCTCGGCCATGGCAAGAGGGGTCGGGAACGCACGCCCTTGGGGCCCCTCGGCGGGCGCGACCGGCGCCGCCTCGCCGAGGTTCGCGACGATAGCGGTCACCATCCTGCGAGTGGCGGACCAGGCGCAGTTGGTGGTGCATACGGTCTTCACCACGTCCTCGAACACCGTCGGGCTCTGCACCATCCGGCCGGCGCCCACGGTCGCCCACTCGAGCTCGGGGTCGGACGCCGCCGCCTCGTAGAAAGGCGACAGGTCCGCGTCCAGCCGCAGGACGTGGCGAACGGTGGCGGCCAGGTCGTTCGCTACCGACGCCGAGACCGCCGGGCCCAGCACGGTCATCAGAGCGTGCTCGCGGCGCCCGGCCTCGATCCTCACGGTGCGTGGCCTCCCTCGGCGCGGCCGCAGGGTCAGCTCGAGCGACCGCTCGTCCGGGCCGAGGTACATCGGCGGCAGGTCCACGAACCCATGGGAGTTCAGGGTCCGGACCAGGTCTACCGGCTCACCGCCGGCACCGCGGAGTCGCAGCTCGACCGAGGTCACTCCGCGACCCGCTGGCGCTCGCGCCACGCGCGGACCTTGGCACGGTTGCCGCAGGCGGACATCGAGCACCATCGCCCGGAGTGGTTCTTCGACTTGTCGTAGAAGACCTCGCGGCACGTCTCGTCGGCGCAGCTCTTCAGGTGCTCGAACGTGCCGTCGTATGCCGCCACGAACGCGATCGCGACCATCGAGCCGAACGCGGCTGCCACGCCTCCGCCGCCCCTGGGCTCAAGGGTCGGGGAGCCGGCGGCGCGGAAGTGGGGGTGGAGCCCCGCCGCCAGGCCGATCCGGTCGATCACCTCGGCGTCGGCCGCGGGGATCGGTTTCTCGGGATCGGCGCCGACCAGCCCGCGGATCGCGTTCCGGAGCCGGAGGTAGGTCTCACGATCGGCCGCCGAGAGGCGTTCCTTAGGCGTTAGGAGACCGCGCGACACCAGGAAGGTCCGGATCATCTCGAGGGACGGATCGACCGTGCGCCCGCCCTCGTCGTGTTCGTGCAGGTTCACGAAGCGCTGCAGGAGCTCCAGGTCGCCCGGCGCGGGGGGGCTTGTGTCATGGCCCGTGATATCGATCATGGTCTCGCCCCAAAGTGTACACCGATGAAACCTCTTGACGAGTTACCTAACCGGTCGTATGGTCTATGCGGGTTACAGGGGGGCGATCGCGAGGAGGTGCCGAAGTGCATGACCCACAGATGGGGATGCAGCTGTCCCGAGCGCGGGCGGACGCGGTGCGGGCCGAGGCACGGATAGCGGGCGTGCGGCGCCGCGAGCGTCGACCCCGGGGTGTGCGTCGAGCCGTCGGCGTTCGGCTCGTGAGCGCGGGCCTACGGCTGATCGGCTCGGGGAGGTGACCGGATGGGAGCCGTACTTGCGCTGCTGTTCTTGATCGCCCTCTGGGCGGCGGCTGTGGCCTTCGCGAGCGACTCACGGGACGGGAGGGACTGGTCGCGGAGCGGGGCCGGGGACCGCCCTCCTCGGCTGGGCGACTGAACCTCGTCGCCCGTAGCATGGGGCGGGACATGTCGCTCGAGTTCACCGACTGGGCGATCGAGATCCTGCAGCGGACGCACACGGCGGCTCGTCGCTTCAACCCGGAGGCGACCGTTCGCCTCCGGCGCGCAGGGTCGGGCATCGAGTTCGCCCTCACTGACGAGCGCCAGGAGGGCGACGAGCTGGTCACGCGCGAGGGCTTCGAGCTGTGGGTCGAGCCCGGCCTCCAGGGGACCGTCGACGTCGTCGAGCCGCACGACCAGCTGATAGTTCGCCCTCCGGGCGACCCCGAACGAAGCGTTCGAGCGCACTGAGAGTCCGGCGGCACTGGCTACACTTCCAGCATCGTGACCTCCGTGCAAGATCTCCGGAAGCTGCCATCCGTCGCCGGCGCGGGTCCCGTGATGCTCATCGGTGGGGCCGAGGACAAGGTGCGCGACAAGGTCATCCTGTCGCGGTTCGCGACCTTAGCCGGCGGCGCCGACGGCCAAGTGGTGGTGATCTCGACCGCGTCCTCGCTCGGCGAGGCCGCGGTCGGGCGCTACCGGGAGCTGTTCGCCCGGTTCGGGATAGGGCGGGTCGGCGGGCTGGGCCCGCAGGAGCGTTCGCAGGCTCAAGACCCCGAGCTCGCGAAGGCGCTCGCGGACGCCACCGGCATCTTCCTCACCGGCGGCAACCAGCTCAAGCTCTCCTCGGTGGTCGCGGGCACTCGCCTCGCGGACGCGATCCACCGGGCGCACGACCGGGGCGCCGTGCTCGCGGGAACGTCCGCGGGGGCCAGCGCGATGGCCGCCCATATGATGGCCTTCGGGCGCTCGGGCGAGACGCCTAAGAACCGGATGGCGCAGCTTGCCGCCGGGCTCGGGATCCTGGAGGGCGTCGTGATCGACCAGCACTTCGAGCAGCGGGGGCGGTTCGGACGGCTGCTAGCCGTCGTCGCTCAGTCGCCTGCCCTCGTCGGCGTCGGCCTAGACGAGGACACCTGCGCGATCGTCTACGGGGATCGGACGATCGAGGTCGTTGGGCGCGGCGCGGTCACGCTGATCGACGGCGCTCACGTCGTCACCGACGCCCACCGCGCCAAGGGCCACAAGCCGATCATGGTTAGTGGCGCCCTGGTGCACTCGCTGCCCGACGGCACCTGGTTCGACCTGCGCGCCCGGACGCTCCTCGCGGATCCGCCTGGGCAGGAGCGGGAGGCCTCCGAGTGACCGAGGCCCGGGCCCGAACGAAGGCCGATCGGGCCCGGGCCAAGCGGGAGCCGGCCGCGAAGAAGCCACCCCTCAAGCCCGACCTGAGCCTCGTCGAAACCCAGGTCTTCCGCGGACCGAACTACTGGTCCTACGACCCGTGCATCCGGCTGCTCGTCGACCTCGGCTCGCTCGAGGAGTGGCCCTCGAACACGATCCCGCTGTTCAACGAGCGGCTGCTGGAACTGCTCCCGGGGGTCGGCGAGCACTCGTGCTCGCTCGGGCGCCGCGGCGGGTTCCGCGAGCGCCTGGCGGACGGCACCTGGGTCGGCCACGTCGCCGAGCACATCGCGATCGAGCTGCAGCGTGAATCCGGCGCGCACGTGTACCGCGGCAAGACGCGCAGCGCCGGCGAGCCCGGCCGCTACAACGTGATCTACGGCTACTGGGAGGAAAGGGTCGGCCTGGCGGCGGGTGAGCTAGCCGTGCGCCTCGTGAACCACCTCGTCAAGGCCGAGAAGGACTTCGAGTTCCCGCTGGAGCTCGAGCGCCTGATCCTGCTCGCGGAGCGCAGGGCCTTCGGACCGTCGACGCAGGCGATCCTGGACGAGGCCTCGAGCCGCGACATCCCGTTCATCCGGCTGAACGAGGCCTCGCTCGTGCAGCTCGGGTGGGGGAAGTACCAGCAGCGGATCCGCGCCACGATGACCTCGAAGACCTCGGCTCTCGCCGTCGACATAGCCGGCGACAAGGACGTGACGCGACGGCTGCTCGCCGCCGCCGGCCTGCCGGTCCCGCGCGGCGAGATCGTCCTCAACGAGGACGGGGCGGTAGCGACGGCGGAACGGATCGGCTTCCCGGTGGTGACGAAGCCTCTCGACGGCAACCACGGCCGGGGGGTCGGCCTCGACCTGCGGACCGAGCGCGAGGTGCGAGCGGGGTTCAAGCGGGCGGTGAGGGAGGCGCGCCGAGCGCAGGTGATCGTCGAGTCGTTCGTGACCGGCAACGACTATCGGGTGCTCGTGATCGGCGGGCGCATGGTCGCCGTCGCCGAGCGCGTTCCGGCGCACGTGACCGGCGACGGGATCCACGCCGTGGCGGAGCTCGTCGAGATCACGAACCAGGACCCGCGACGCGGCGTCGGACACGAGAAGGTCCTGACCAGGATCAAGGTCGACGACGCGGCGATCGCGCTGCTGAAGAAGCAGGGGTTCGCGCTGGAGGACGTGCCGCCCGAGGGCGTCATGGTCAAACTCGTCGAGACCGGCAACATGTCCACCGGCGGCAGCTCGATCGACCGCACCTGGGAGGCGCACGAGGAGAACGTCGAGATCGCGGAGGAGGCCGCGCGAGTCGTCGGCCTGGACGTGGGGGGGATCGACTTCCTCGCGCCCGATATCACGCAGCCCGTGCGCGAGACCGGGGGAGCGATCGTCGAGGTGAACGCCGCTCCCGGGTTCCGGATGCACACCCACCCGACCGAGGGCGAGCCCCAGTACGTCGCCATGCACGTCGTGGACCTGCTGTTCCCGCCCGGCACGCCGTCGCGGATCCCGATCGTCGCCGTCACCGGCTCCAACGGCAAGACGACGACTACCCGGATGATCGCGCACATCTTCAAGGGGATGGGGCGGTCGGTTGGCATGACCACCACCGACGGCATCTACATCGACGAGCGGCTCGTGAAGCGCGCGGACGCGAGCGGGCCTAAGTCCGCGCAGATGGTGTTGCAGAACCCGCGTGTAGACCTCGCGGTCTTCGAGACCGCCCGCGGCGGGATCCTGCGCGAGGGCCTCGGCTACGGCAAGAACGACGTCGCCGTGGTGATCAACGTGACCGGCGACCACCTCGGGTTGAAAGGCATCGACACGCTCGAACAGCTAGCGGCGGTGAAGCAGGTGGTCGTCGAGGCGGTTCCGAAGACAGGCTGGGCGGTCCTGAACGCCGACGATCCCCTCGTCGCCGAGATGCGCAAGGCGTGCAGCGGAAGCGTGATCCTGTTCACGATGCAGGAGCGCAACGAGCTCGTCGACAGGTGGGTGCGGCGCGGGGGCAAGGCGGTCGTGCTCGAGAAGAGCGATCGCGGCGAGATGATGGTGATCCGCGAGGGAAGGCGCACGATGCCGATCGCCTGGGTGCACACGCTCCCGGCCACCTTCGAGGGCAAGGCGCGGATGATGGTCCAGAACGCGATGGCCGCCGCGGCCGCGGCCCACGCCGCAGGCGCCCACCTGCACGACATCCGCCAGGGGCTGCGGTCGTTCACCACGTCGATCTACCAGGCGCCGGGTCGGCTGAACGTGTTCGACCTCGACGGCGTGAAGGTGCTGATCGACTACGCGCACAACGCGGCGGGTCTCGAGACACTCGGCGACTTCGTCGAGCGCCTGACCTCGGATGCTCCCAGCGGCGGCCGGCCCGGTGAGGCGTCGTGGTCCGCGAACCTGCGGGTCGCGGTCGTGGCGACCGCGGGGGACCGCCGTGACGAGGACATGCGCGAGCTCGGGCGTGTCGCCGCTCGCTACTTCGACGACGTGATCATCCGAGAGGACCGCGGCACGCGCGGTCGCGAACGAGGCGAGACCGCGGCGCATGTGCTCGAGGGTGTGCGGGAGGCGATGGCCGAGGGCGGGACCCGCGCCGGGCATGTGGAGGTGGTGGTGGATGAGATGGATGCCACGCGCAAGGCTCTCGACCGCTCCAGGCCCGGCGATCTGGTCGTGCTGTGCGTCGACTACGCCACCGAGGTCTACAAGGAGGTCGAGGCCCGTCGGTCGCTGGCGGCCCCGATCGTGTTCGCGCCGACGGGAGGCAACGGCTCGGTGGAGCTCGCCGGCGGCGACCCCGACCTGCTCGGGGTCTGAGGGCGGTGGACGTCAGGGCCACGCTCGAGCGTACGCGCGACGAGCTCCGCGCCGAGCTCACCGAGCTGACTGCCGCGCCTCGCGACCCGATGGCCGCGGTGTCCTTCGGCAAGCGCGTGGGCGAAGGGACGTCGCAGGCCGTCGAGCGCATCACGCAGGTCGATGCCGCGAAGAACCTCGACGCGAAGCTCGCCGACGTAGAGCGGGCGCTCGCCAAGCTCGACGAGGGGACCTACGGCACGTGCGACGTCTGCGGAGAGCCGATCGCGGCCGAGCGCCTGGAGGCGATCGCGTGGGCCGTGCGATGCGTCAGGGACGCCGCGCGTCGGTAGCCATCACCAGATCGTTCGCACGGGATACCGGCGGAGGTACTCGTCGCCGGTCACCAACTCGATGTCCTCCACGACGGCCTGGGCCACCAGCATGCGGTCGAACGGGTCCGCGTGGACCGAGGGGAGCTCGGGTAGGGCGGACACGTGTCGCTGGTGGATAGGAAGGAGCTCGTATCCGAAGTCCCGAACGAGTCCGTCGAAGTAGGTCTCGGGCGGCTCCGGGAGGCGAAGGCGGCCCGCGAGCGCCTTCATAGTGAGCTCCCACGTGGTCGCGACGCTGATCGCGACGTGGGTAGTGCGGTCCTCGATGAGATCCCGTACGGACCGGGGAAGGCGGTCGTCGTCCAGCGTTGCCCAGAGCACCGCGTGGGAGTCGAGCAGAACCCTCACTCGAGCGGGAATCCGGGGAAGGTCTGCCACGGAAGTGGCTCGTCGAAGTCGTCGGACATCCAGATCTTGCCCTTGTCACGCCCGATGGGTCGGCGACCCGGGCTCGGGTCGATCGGCACGAGTCTCGCGATCGGTTTGCCTGAGCGTGCGATGACGATCTCTTCTCCCCGCTCCACGCGTTCGAGTAGACGAGACAGGTGGGTCTTCGCCTCGTGCACGTTCACCGTGCCGAGATGACTCATCTCCTCGGCGGTCGCCATGCAGGCACGATAACTAAGTTAGAAGGACTAAGTCAAGTGCCTGCTCGCACGACCAGAGTTCGGACCCGTGCCGGCGTGAGCGGGCGAGCGCCGGCCCGCTCGAGCCAGGCGAAGATCTCCGGGCGCATGCCAAGGGCCGTGACGGCGACCGCGTCGCCGCGGCGGGAGCGGGCCAGCATGCCGCGCAGTGCGGAGAGCTCGTCGGCGTAGACGTCGATCTCGACGGCCCCGCCGTCCCGCGCGCCGGCCTCCAGGCGCTCGACGATGTCGCGCGGCTCACGGCCCCGCAGGTACCGCAGCAACTCGGCGATCGCGATGTGGTCGGCGCCGCGAGCGGCCGTGTATGCGAACTCGTGAAGGATCTCGTCGGTCCGGTCGCCGGCCGTGCAGAACGCGAGCCAAACGTCGCGCCCGGGGCGACGCAGTCCGCGGCCGGTCTGCGTCAGCCCCGCCATACCGGCGGCGTTGTGGGCGTAGTCGACCACGACGACCCGCCCGTCCAGCTCGAACAGGTTCGCGCGGCCCGGATTGCGCTCCTGATCGGTAACGAAGGTCTTGAGGCCCTTCGCGACGACCCGGTCGGACAGCCCCACCGCGAGCCCCGCCGAAGCGGCCTGCATCGCGTTCATGACGTTGTGGCTCGAGACCCCTGCGATCGTCACCGGCACGTCGATCGACGGGATGAGCGCCCGCGCATCCGAGCCCTCCAGCACCGTGATCCATCCGTCGAGCGGCACCGTCGCGCGCCCGCCTTCGGAAAGGACCTCGCGTATCGCCGGGTGCTCCGGATCGAGCGAGCAGAGCCAAGGCCGGCCGGTCGCGCCCCGGCGCATCGTCAGCACGCGCGGATCATCGGCGTTCAGCACCGCCCAGCCGTCGCGGCGCGTGATCTTCGTGACCGTCGCCTTGACCTCGGCGAGCTGGTCGAGCGTGTGGATCCCGTGCAGGTCTAGGTGGTCGGCCGAGATGTTCGTGACGACGGCGACGTCGTTGTGCAGCACGCCGATGCCGCGGAGCAGGATCCCCCCGCGTGCGGTCTCGAGCACCGCGACGTCAGGTTCCTGAGCGAGAGCCTTCGCCGCGCCGCCGAACCCCGAGTAGTCGCCGGCTTCGACGAGCTCGCCGTCACCGCGATACACGCCGTCGGTCGAGGAGTAGGCGACCGTCCGGCCGGCGGCGCGCACGAGGTGCGCGAGCAAGCGCACCGTCGTCGTCTTGCCGTTGGTCCCGGTTACCGAGATGACCGGGATCGTGGGGTCGGTCACGCTCGGCACGTCCCCAGGAGCGAGCTCCGCGATCCGGGTGGCGGCCTCCGACACCAGCCGTTCGACCGATCGCCGTCCGCCAACGTCCTCGAGCAGCGCGGCTGCCTCACGGCCGAGTGCCTCGGCGGCCCCCAGATGGCGCCACGGGAAAGCGACCACGATCTGATCGGCCTCGGGGCCTGGCCGGCTGCGGACCGCGAGTCGAACACCGCTCGCCCGCGCGAGTCGGCGCGTGAGGTGCGCCGACAGCCGGGCCAGGGTCCGTCGACGCTGGTCCGAGTTCGGTCGTTCTGCCTGCCCGTTCGAGCTCGCCCGCTCGAGCGCTGCGGCCATCCGCGCCTGGGAGACCGCGAGCCAGCCGGCGACGTCGAGCGTCAGCTTGATCGCGGGGCGGGGGAAGTACAGGTTCGGGCCGTCCAGGACCCGGATCTCGACGAGGTCGGCGCTCGACACCTTCCGGAGCATGCCACGGCCTCGCCGGGCCGTGTCAGCCGGGCTGACCCGCGTGGTAGCGGCGGAGCTCGGGGTAGATCCACGCGACGAGCCCGGCCCCCGCGATGCACAGCAGCCCACCAGAGACCACCGACGCCCACGGCGAGAACGCCTGGGCTACCAGGCCCGCCTCGAGGTCGCCGAGCCTCGGCCCGCCCGTCACCACCAGGATGTGGATCCCCGACAGGCGGCCGCGCATGTGGTCCGGCGTCGACAGCTGGAGGATCGTCGTTCGGAACACGGCCGAGATCACATCCGCGGCACCCGCGACAGCCAGGAAGAACAGCCCGAGCCACAGGTTCGTCGCGACGAGGCCGAACGCGGTGATCCCCGCGCCCCACACGACCACCGCCCAGATCACGGCCCGGCCCTGGTGCTTCACATGCTTGACCCACCCAGTTGTGAGTGCGCCGATGAGGGCCCCCACGGCGGGCGCGGCGAACAGCAGACCGACGGCGCTCTCCCCCCGGTGGAACTGCGTGAGCGCGAGGATCGGGAACAGCGCTCTCGGCATCCCGAACACCATCGCGACGATGTCGATCGCGAAAGTGGACTGGAGCACCCTTCGGCCCTTGAGGAAGGCGAACCCCTCGCGAACGGCCGCCCAACCGGTCTTCGCACCCTCGGCACCCTCGGGCGGCACTGGGCGGATGCCGATGGCGGCCGCGAGCATCGCGAGGTAGCTCATGACGTCGACCCCGTACGCCCACGCCAGCCCGAAGCGCGTGATGACGACGCCGGCCACCGCTGGGCCGATCAGCGCCGTGCTGTTCCACACGACCTGGTTCAGGGCAATTGCCGAGGGCAGCAGTTCCGGGCTGAGCAGGCGCGGAGTGATCGCCGCCCGGGTGGGCGAGTCGATCGCCGAGACCCCCGCGATGATCGCGACGCCCGCGTACACGAGCGCGACCGGCGGGTCCCCGTTGATCGCGCCCGCGAGCAGCAGGCCCGAGCCCGCCATCAGCGCGACCTGGGTGGCCATCAGGACCTTCCGCCGGTCGACGGCATCCAGGAACGAGCCTCCCGCCAACGTGCCTGCGATCAGCGCGAGGAACCCGACGGCGCCGATCAGGCCGACGGCCGCGGCGGAGTCCGTCAGCCGGAACACCTGGATGAATGAGGCGACGAGCGTGAACTGGAACCCGAACTGCGAGCCGAGCAGCCCGAGCCATAACCGCCGGAAGTCCCTGGAGACGCGCAGCGGCGTGACGTCGACCGCGATCCGCCGCACGGTCGAGCGGACCCTGGAGCCCTCCTCGGCGTTCGAAGCCACCTGCCGACGCTAGCAGGCGCCGGCCGCGGCACAGGTTGCCGCTACGCCTTCGCGATCGCCTCGTCGAGGACGCCGAGGCCCTCGTCGAGCAGGCCCTCGTCGATCGTGAGCGGGGGAAGGAGGCGGATCACGTTGTCGTAGGTCCCGGCCTTGAGGATCACCACGCCGTTCTCGAGGCACCGCTTCACGATGTCCGAGCCCGTCGGCCCGTCGATCGGCTGCTTCGTAGCGCGGTCGGTCACGAGCTCTATCGCGGCCATCATCCCTCGGCCGCGGACGTCGCCGATCAGCGCGTGCCGCTCCTGCATCTCGCGTAGCCGCCCCAGGAGCTTCTCGCCGAGGGTGCGCGAGCGCTCGAGCAGGCCCTCGCGCTCGATCTGGGCGAGCACCGCCAGCGATGCCGCGGCGGCGACCGGGTTCCCCCCGTACGTGCCGCCGAGCCCGCCGACGTGGACCGCGTCCATGAGCTCGGCGCGGCCGGTCACGGCGCTGATCGGCAGGCCGCCGCCGAGCGACTTCGCGCTCGTCACGATGTCGGGCACGACGCCCTCGTCCTCGATCGCGAACCACCGGCCCGCGCGGCCCATGCCGCTCTGGATCTCGTCGGCGATGAACACGATCTCGTTCTCCGAGCAGTACTCGGCGAGCCCCTTGAGGAAGCCGGGCGCCGGGACGATGAAGCCTCCCTCGCCCTGGATCGGCTCGACGATCACGGCGGCGATGTTCTCCTCCCCGATGTGCTTGTGCATCTCGTCCTTCGCGTACGCGAGCGCCTCGTCCGCGGCCCGGTCCGGGCCCGTCGGCCAGCGGTACGGGTAGGGGAAGGGCAGGCGGTAGATCTCGGGCGCGAAGGGCCCCATGCCTTGCTTGTACGGCATGACCTTCGCGGTGAGCGACATGGCGAGCAGCGTCCGCCCGTGGAACGCGTGGTCGAACGTGACGATCGCCTGGCGGCCGGTCGCCTTGCGCGCGATCTTCACGGCGTTCTCGACGGCCTCGGCGCCGGAGTTCGCGAACATCGTCTTCTTGGGGAAGTCACCCGGCGTGAGCGCGTTCAGGCGCTCGGCGAGCTCGATGTAGGGCTCGTTCGCGGTGACGTGGAAGCACGTGTGCGTGTCGCGCTCGAGCTGATCCTGCGCGGCCTTCACGACCTCGGGGGAGGTGTGGCCGACGTTCAGGACGGCGATGCCGGTAGCGAGGTCGATCAGACGGTTCCCGTCGACATCCTCGATGATCGCGCCCGAGGCACGCGCCGTCACGATCGGGTGGGTGTTGAACACACCCTGGGGGATCGCCTGGGCCCGGCGCTCGAACCACTCGCGCGACTTCGGACCCGGGATCTCGGTGACGAGCTTGCGCTCCTGAGGGATGTCCAAGTCGATGCCCTCCTTCGTGGCGGTCGAGGCCGTGCAGGGTGTCCGGCACGCGGCATCCGTACGTCACCCCATGCGGGCGAAGCTGGACACGGCCTCTAGTACGCGTCGGAACGTGCGTTCCTCCTCGAGGCTACCCGAATCAGGCTCTCTCTACGCTCCGTTGAGATCGGCCCTCAGCCCGACGAGCGGGCGACGATCGCCGAGTCGGGCGAGTGGTGCCAAGTAGCCTGTTTCGCTCATACTTGGGCCGAACGGCGCCTTCGACCCTACCAAGGGTCCCGGATGAGGAAGGGGAGGTCTGTATGGCCACCGAGATGAAGACGTGGGGGATGTACATCGGAGGCGAGTGGGTGGACTCCGGGCGCGGCGAGAGCGAGCCCGACATCGACCCCAGCACCGGTGAGGCAGTCGCTACGGTTCAGGTCGGCACGCGTGAGGATGCCGACAAGGCCGTCGCGGCCGCGCAGAAGGCGTACGACGAGATCTGGTTCGACACGCCGGCCAAGGAGCGCGCGGCGATGATGTTCAAGCTCGCCGACGCGATCGAGGCGGACGCGGAGACGATGGCCCTGTTGGAAGCCGAGGACGTGGGCAAGCCGATCTCGGTCTCGAGCGCGGACGTGCCGTTCATCGCCGACAACCTGCGGTTCTTCGCCGGGGCGGCCCGCCTGCAGGAGGGCAAGTCAACGGGCGAGTACGAGAAGGGCTTCACGAGCATGATCCGCCGCGAGCCGCTCGGCGTGACGGTCGGCATCTGCCCGTGGAACTACCCGCTGATGATGGCGATCTGGAAGCTGGGCCCGGCGCTCGCGGCCGGCAACACCTCGATCCTCAAGCCCGCCGAGATAACGCCGCGCACCACGCTCCGCCTGGCCGAGCTCGCGCAGGACATCCTGCCGCCGGGCGTGTTCAACGTGATCACCGGCCACGGCTCGGAGATCGGCGACCAGCTCGTCAAGCACAAGGACGTGCGGCTGGTGTCGGTGACCGGCGACACCTCGACCGGCAAGATCATCGCCGCCAACGCCGGCCAGTCCAACGTGAAGCGCGTGCACCTGGAGCTCGGTGGCAAGGCGCCCGTCGTCGTGTTCGACGACGCCGACATCGGCAAGGTCGTCGAGACGCTGAAGTTCGCCGGCTACACGAACACCGGCCAGGACTGCACCGCGTCCTGCCGGGTCGTCGCCGGCTCGGGCGTCTACGAGGACCTGCTCGCCGAGCTCGTCCCGACGGTCGAGTCGATCAAGGTCGGCCCCCTCATGGACACGGAGGTCGAGATGGGCCCGCTCGTCTCGCAGGGACAGCGCGAGTCCGTCGCCGGCTTCGTGGATCGGGCGCAGGACTACGGCGCGAAGGTCCTGACCGGCGGCGAGATGATCGACGGGCCCGGCGCGTACTA
>DATEDE010000301.1:0-3374 GCA_035286545.1 Actinomycetota bacterium
GCCGGCGCGGTGCTCCTCGCCCTGTGGGTCCTCATCGTCCAGATCATCCGGCACCGCATCGAGGTCCTCTACCCGTGGACCGTCGTCGTGCGGATCGGCCTGAGCGCGGTCCTGCTCGGGCTGTTCGTCTATTCGGGCGACCCGTTCTTCGCGGTGATCTTCGCGGTCGTGTTCATCGGCGTGCTGCTTACCGGCACGATCTACCTATGGGAGCGCGGGTCACCGTCGACCCGGGCAGGCTAGGGAGGGTACAGAAGTGCTCGAACAGTTCCCCGTTCACGCCAGCGTCGCGGCGTCCGATATCGATCGGGCGAGGACCTGGTACAAGGAGAAGCTCGGCCTCGAGCCACGCAAGACCGATCCTGGCGGCGGGATGTGGTTCGAGTTCGCTGGCGGGACATGGCTGTACGTCTACGCCAGCGGGGCTGCCGGGACGGCACAGAACACGGTCGCCGGTTGGACGGTGAAGGGGATCGAGTCGGTGATGGCGGGCCTCCGCTCCAGGGGGGTCGTCTTCGAGGAATACGACTTCCCCGGAGGCCTCAAGACGGTGAAGGGGCTCGCGATCTGGGACGGGGTGGCCAAGGCCGCCTGGTTCAAGGACAGCGAAGGCAACACCTTCGAGCTCAGCGAGGTCCTGGGAGGCGGCTGACCTCGCGCCGCGCCGAGCGGCGGAACGACGGTGCCGCTACTTCACGGTAACGGTCGCGGTGTTCGAGGATGCGCTGACATTGCCGGCCGCGTCGTAGGCGACGATGTAGTAGGTGAAGGTGCCGGACTGCTTCCTCAGCGTGTAGCTCGTGCGGGTCGTCGTCGCGAGGAGCGCCCCGTCGCGGTAGACGCGATACCCGGCCACCCCGACGTTGTCGGTCGAGGCGGTCCATGACAGGCTCGTTCGGCCGTTCTTGGCGTTCACCGTTACGGTGAGAGTCGGGGCGCTGGGCGCCTCGGTGTCCGCCGAGAGCATCGTCGTCACGGTCGTGGCTTCGGCGGAGGCGTTCCCGGCGGCGTCGAAGGCGAGGACCGAGTACCTGTAGCTCGCGCCCGGGCTCAGTCCGCTCTCCGTCCAGCTGGTCGCGGTCACGGTCGCGACGAGGGTCCCGTCACGACTGACCCGATAGCCCGCCACGCCCACGTTGTCGGTCGAGGCCGTCCACGAGAGGGCCGCCGTGGTCGAACTCATCGGGGTCCCGACCAGGTTGCCCGGCGTACTCGGGGCCTGCGTGTCGGGGCCGGTGGTGCCCACCGCGCTGGCTGCCGGCGAGACGTTGCCGGCCGCGTCGTAGGCCACGACCGAGTAGGTGTAGGACGTCCCGACCGCCAGCCCGGAGTCCGTCCACGTCGTGCCGCTGACCGTGGCGACCTGGCTGCCGTTGCGGCTGACCCGATAGCCCGACACACCGACATTGTCGGTGGACGCCGACCAGGAGAGCGCGATCGAGGTCGAGCCGCTGGGCGTCGCCACGAGGTTCCCAGGCGTCGTCGGTGGCTGCGTATCGCCGCCGCCAGCGAAGGTGACGAGGACCGTCGCGCCGGCCGAGGACACCGACTGCGTGGTGATGCTCACCCCTGACAGCGGGTCCGTGAACGTCCTGCCCGCCGCCAGCGGCGCGTCCCCGAACGAGGTGGTCCCCGGTGTCGTGTCGATGAGCTTGGATTGGGTCCGCGTCGCGTAGTCCGCCGCCAGGCGGATCGTCACGCCGTTCACGGCCGGATCGGTCGCTGCGAAGTTGTCGAAGTACGACCCGAAGGGCTGGCGGAACTCGAGGTAGAACCACTGGTTGGTGGCCCCCGCCCGCGCGACGCGCACGACCTTCGGCGACGCCGCGGACTGCTCGTTGACCCCGACGGAGTAGCTGCCAGCGCTCGTGGCGTCCTGTCGTTCTGCCGTCGGCACCCAGGTCATCTGCGCCTTGTGCTCGGCGTGGGAATGGCGTGTCTGGGCCGCGCCCATGACCGTGAAGGGATCGCCGTACTCGGAGGCCGTGCAGTTGGCGGCGTTGGCGGACAGCGAGACCCGGACGCCACCTTCGCTGCACGAGATCGTCGAGGCGTGGTGGACGCCCCAGTTGTGCGACAGCTCGTGGCTGTTCGTGCGCAGGCCCATCGAGTTGTTGTTCCAGGACTCGGAGCCGGGCAGGTAGGCGAGACCCGACCAGCCACAGCCCGAGGCCGAGGGGAACGCGTACACGAAGTTCGTGTACCCGCTTAGGGACACCCCGGCGGCCGTGGCGGCCGACTTCGCGGCCGTGGCCCACGCGCTGTACGAGCAGCCGGTGTTGTCGTAGGGGATCGTGTACCAGCCGAAGACGCCGCCGGTGACGCTGTACTGGCCGTAGGACTCCTCGGCGAAGTAGTTCGCGACGCTGTTGGCGTTGTTGAACATGACGCCTGTCGCGAACGAGGGCGTGTACGGCTGGCGCGTGTCGTTCTGGAAGTTGAAGAGCAGGACGGCCACGCGCTTCGTGGTCGCGGCCGTGGTCAAGCTCGAGGTGGTGCCCCCGTCGGAGGTCCCGCCGGCCGCCGCGATCGAGCTCACGGTGATCCGGTTCCCGCTGTGCGTGCCCGTGACCGTGACCCGCTTGCCGGCCAGGTGACGCGGGCCGCGACCGTCGAAGGCGAGCAGGTACGTGCTGTCTGCGGTCCTCAGGACCAGCCCGTCGGCGACGCTCCGGCCGGCCCGAAAGTCGTCGCCGTGGGTGAGCTGGAGCTCACCGGTCCAGCGGGCGCCGCCGGCGACCGAGCCCGCGATGGTGACGGCGAAGATGAGGCCGACGAGCGACGCGCACAGACGACGGGAGGTTGGGTGCATGGCAGGACCACATTCGCGACCCCAGGGTGGTGCGCGAAATGGCTCTGTTGTCGCCGCAGCGCGGTACTTTGGGGAGTGCGCGGAGGCACCACCCGAAGGCGAAGCCGGGCGATTCGCGTGCGCCGGCGCACCGCGCAGGCCACGTCCGACTCGCGCCCCGCGGTGCCGCCATGCACCAACGGACCGGCTGTCTCAGGCCTCCGCGCCGACGAGCCAGCGCGTGACCGACCCGTCATCGACGACGTGAGCGAGCGTCGGCACCAGGGCGACGCCGTACTTGCGGGCGAGGTCCGGCTGGTCGCGGACGTCGATCGTGTAGTACGGCGACCCGGACTGGCTGAGCGCCGCCAGGAGTCGCCGGCAGTCCGTGCACAGGGGATGGCTGAACACGACCGCGGCGGGCCTGCCGAAGCCCCGAAGGCCGAGGTCGGCGGGCTCGATCCGTTCGATCCGCCGGAGCCGGATGCCGCGCAGCTGCGCGGCGACCCGGTAGATCCGGCACCCGGCGCAGAAGCCGGTGACCGCGGCGAGGAGCGCGAGCCCGGCCACGAGGAGCCCGAGC
>DATEDE010000302.1:0-3863 GCA_035286545.1 Actinomycetota bacterium
TGAAGCCACCCCGGTACATCGCGAGAGAGGCAAGTATCCTCGCGGATCGACCGTTCCCGTCTTTGAACGGGTGGATGGCGGCGATCGCAGCATGGAGCCAGGCGGCCGCCACCGCAGGGTGAGGGTGCCCGGCCTCCATCCGTTCGCACGCGATGTCGACAAGTTCTCGTACACGTTCCCCTTCAGGGGGAAGGAACACTTGCTCCCCTGTCAGCCTGCTGACGATGAACACCGGCGCGTCGGTGCGGAGCCGCCCGGCGCCCAAGTCGTACCGACCTGCCATCACACGATCGTGCAGGCCAGCGATGAGGCCTCTGTCCCACGTAAACGCGTCGTCGTCAGCGCGACGAAGCACGAAGCTCATGGCGTTCCGATAGCCCTCGACCAGGCTCCGATCTTCGGGCTCGACCCTTGGAGTCGAGGCGCCGGCCAGGATCCGGCGAACCTCCTCGACCGTCACGTTCACTCCCTCCATCCTCGTGGAAGCCGCGACGGCCTCGGCCTCGAGGTCTCGACGCAGCCTGCCTGCCCAGGCGCGCCGAAGGGGGCCCCGAGAGTCGAGGAGCCGGTGCCACTCGTCGAGCTCGGAGCAGAGGTCAACCGGTGGGCCTGGGTCGTAGGGCAAGAGCAACATGAGGGAATAGTATCACTCAAATGCTAGGGAATATAGTTAAACCAACGGGAGGCCGTGGTCGCTCCCCCTCCTGGGGATCCAAGGGGCCGAACATTCGCTCAAACGCTAGGGATTAGATTGATGATTGCCCACTGTGCCTACGGCCTGCCGCCATTGCCGCTTGCGTGGTCGGCGGCCTCGCGCGAGGTGTAGTCGGGGCTCGTGCGGTACACGAAGTAATCGACGCTCGCCCAGATCGTCTTCGAGAACGGCCAGAACAGCACGGGGATCATCCCAGCGACGGCGATCGACGCGACCGTTAGCGCTCCGACGTACAGGTCCGGCAGGTCGACGATCAGCCAGGCGATCAGCAGCGCGAGCAAGATCCCCTCGGTCACGAGGTAGGAAAGGACCATCGCGCCGAGGAACCCGCCCTCCTCGCGCTCGAGGCGAAGGCCGCACCCAGGGCACCGGTCGCGGATCGTGAACCACCCCTTGAACAGCGCGCCCGAGCCGCAACGGGGGCAGCGCTTCGTCGCCTCGCGCACCAACGCCGTGACTACGCCGGGCTCGTCACGCAGGGCCGCTTTGATCACTCGCGGCGGTGGGGCGGGCGTGGTCGCGTGATCGCGGTCGGCCGTACCAGCTTCGGCAGGAGCGGCCGGCGACTGGTCGGGATCGAGGTCGTTGAACGGGCCTGACACGTTCTAGCCCGAGGGGTAGGGCGGTGGCCAAGGTTGGTCAAGGGGTGGGTACCAATCGCGGTCGGTGAGGCGGTACTCCCATTCCCTCGCGATCGCCGCCATCTGTTGAGCCTTCTCCTTGCTTAGCCACTCACCAATCTCCCAGGTCTTCAGATGGGCACTGAGAAGGCTGAGGAACTGGCCCAGCGAACGCGCTTCTTCGTCATCCAGCGTCTTTCCCATCCTCGATTCCTACCACTTCGCCAACGAGGCGTTTGCCCAACACGTCGACGGTCCGTAGCCTGGCGCCGTGCCGGTCCGGGTCGGGGAGTCGCTGTCGCTCGACGACGTCGTCGCCGTGGCGCGGGGCGCCCGTGTGACGCTCGCCCCCGAGGCCACCGAGCGCATCGTCGCGGCTCGCTCGGTCGTCGATCGAGCCGTCGCCTCGAACGCCACCGTCTACGGCGTGACTACCGGCTTCGGCTCGCTCGCGAACGTGCGGATCGAGCCGGCTCAGGCCGACGCGCTCCAGGCGGCGATCGTGCGATCCCACGCGACCGCCGTCGGGCGGCCGCTCTCGCGCGAGGAGGCGCGGGCGATGCTCCTGCTCCGAGCGCACGTGCTCGCCCTGGGGCACTCGGGCGTGCGCGCCGAGATCGTGGAACGGATGGTGGAGATGTTGAACCTCGACATGATCCCCGTGGTTCCCGAGCAGGGCTCGCTGGGTGCATCGGGGGACCTCGCCCCGCTCGCGACGCTGGCGCTCCCGCTGCTGGGCTCGGGCGAGGTGCTCATGGACGGGAGGACGGTCCCCGCCGCCGACGCGCTCGCCGCCGCCGGCCTCGCGCCGATCGAGCTGCGGGCGAAGGAGGGGCTCGCCCTCGTGAACGGCACGCAGGGGATGCTCGCCGTGGGGATCCTGGCCGCCGATCGAGCCGAGCGACTCGTGAAGACCGCCGACGTCACGGCCGCGATGAGCGTGGAGGCGTCGCTCGGGTCGGACCGTGTCTTCGACGAGCGCCTGACTGCTCTCCGGCCACACGCCGGGGTCGTCGCCAGCGCCGCCAACCTGCGGCGGCTGCTCGACGGCTCGCCGATCGTCGCCTCGCACCGCGACAGTCCGCACCTGGTCCAGGACGCGTACTCGCTGCGCTGCTCTCCGCACGTGAACGGTGCGACCCGCGAGGTGCTGCGGTTCTCGCAGGGCGTCCTGGAGACAGAGGCGAACGCGGTCTCGGACAACCCCATCGTGCTGCCCGAGGACGACGAGGTGCTATCGAGCGGGAACTTCCATGGGCAGCCGGTTGCGGTCGCGCTCGACGCGCTCGCCGCCGCGATCGTGCCTCTCGCGAGCATCGCCGAGCGCCGGCTCTACCGGCTGCTCGACCCCGTACGCAGCAACGGGCTGCCAGCGTTCCTGGTCCGGGAGAGCGGCCTTAACTCCTGGTTCATGCTCGTGCAGTACACGGCGGCCTCGATAGTGTCCGAGTGCAAGACGCTCGCCCACCCCGCCTCGGTGGACTCGATCGGCTCAAGCGCGGGCCAGGAGGACCACGTCAGCATGGGGATGACGGCGGCCCGGCATGCGCGCGACGTGGTCGCGAACGCCGAGGTCGTGATCGCGCTCGAGGCCCTGGTGGCCGCTCAGGCGCTCGACCTGCGGGCGCCGCTCGAGCCCGCCGTGGGCACCGGCGCCGCGCGCGACGCGATCCGAGGGCGTGTGACCTTCCTCGATGCCGACCGCGAGCTCCGGCCGGACATCGACTCGGTCACGGACCTCGTCCGCTCCGGCGTGCTGCTCGAGGCGGCGGAGGCGGCGGTCGGCGCGCTCGGATGAGCGCTACGAGTGGTAGATGACGACACGGGTTCCGTAGTCCGCGAGCCCGTACACCCACTGCGCGTTCCAGTAGGGGATCCGGACGCAGCCGTGGCTCGCGTTGTACGTTGGCACCTCGGTCCACCCGTGGAGCGCGCGCAGGCCGTCGAAGTAGCTCGGGTAGTACAGGTGGTTCGGGCTGAAGCCGGCCAGCTTGCGGTAGATGCGGAAGTACCCGTCGCGCGTGGCACCGCCGGCGCCCGTGGACACGTGGAGGACGTTGGTGATCTCGCCGTCCTCGATGGTGTAGAGCACCTGGAGCGACTGATCCACCTCGAAGTGGAACCCCCGCCAGTCGTTCCGGGGTCGCGGGGTCCGGGGGTCAGCCAGGCGACGCCACGTGGCAGCGCTCGCGACGAACGAGCGCTCCATCCGCTGAACCTTGTGGAACGCCACCACCGCGTCGGCCGTGCGGAAGTCGTACTCGCCGTCGGTCGTTGCGGCCAGGCGGTAGTGGAGCTCGACCAGCCGAGCCTCGAGCAGCTCGACGAAGACGCCGTCCTCGCCCTCGGACAGGCGGGGCAGGGGGGTCTCGTCGGCTTCGCTCACGGCGGCGCCGCGCAGCAGGTCCTCACCCGTGAAAGAGGCGCGCGCCCGGTATGTGCCCGGGAGCGGCACCTCGAAGGTCGCGAGGAACCCGCCGGCCGAACCCATCGCCACACGACGGGTGGCGATCGCCCGTCCGGCCTTG
>DATEDE010000303.1:0-7535 GCA_035286545.1 Actinomycetota bacterium
GACCGACGGGGTCCGGCGCAGGTAGTCGAGCATCGCGTCCCAGCGCTCGTTCTGCTTCATCTCGAACTTGTACTTGAGGACCTGGAGCGTGTCGTTGCCGACCAGGTCCATCCGCGTGCAGTGGCCGCAGTACTGGGGGCACGTGGGGATCAGCTCGGCGAGGACCTTCGTCGGATAGCGGTGCGTTAGGCCCTCGACGGCCCACATATCCGCCTCGTGCAGTGAGTCGCGGGTGGCCATGGGGTGCGAGGGGAACTCCTCGTCGCGGTCCGTGAAGGCCGGTGCCATGTACCGACGGACGGGGTCGTTGCGCAGGTCGGTCTCGTTCATCGTGTTGACCATCTGCGGAGGGATCAACATCGACATGGTTGCGCGCTCCTGCTGGTCGCGCTCGATGTCCGCGTACAGATCGTCGGTGAGGTGGCCGCCGAGCGCGCGCTTGAACTCAACGAGGTTCTTGATCGAGTGCGCGCGCTGCCACTGAGCGGATCCCCACTGCTCCGTAGTGACGTCGGCGAACCCCGACAGCCGGGTCCAGTCGGGCTCGACGTACTCGCGCTTCAGCGGGTACTCGAAGGGCTGCTCCGCGGCGTGGGCACGGCCCACCTCTCGCTTGGGTCGGGCGTTCGTCGGCCGCACGTGCTCGCTCACGGGCTAACACCTCCCACCTCGTAAGGTACGCCCGCGGGTGGTGCGCGCGGGGGCCGGACGGCCCGCCCGACCCGCGACATGATACCTGCGGTTCGTCAGTCGTAGAAGTACTGCAGCCGAATCATGTTCGGTTCACCGATACGCGCGCGACACGGCCGCGGCGCACGTACCCTCAGATGCCGAACGGACCACCTCTCGACTAGCGGCGACCGCGAGGACCGCCGCGTCCACCGTCGCGCCCGCCCATGCGGGGGCGACGCTCGAAGCGGCCCTGGTCCTTGTCGGGGCGGGGCAGGCGAAGGCGCAGGGGGGTGGGACCCGTGCGCTCGTACCGCACCCAGATGTGGTCGATCTCCTGCCGGCGCTCCATCTCGCGCCATCCGTCGGCGAGCAGGTGCTTATGCCTGCCGGCGGCGCCCTTCCGGAGTTTGTCCGTGTTGGGCACCTTCAAGAAGAGGCGCTCCACGCGGACTTCCTTGTAGTCGGCCATGCGGCACAGGGTAGCAGGCGGTCCACCCTGACCCGCCAACGCCGTGACCCGTACACTCCGGGCGGCTCGCGTGAGCTAGGAGGTCCGATGGACAAGGTGGAGGGCTGGAACGAGGTGGCGAACCAGCTTGCCGTGGATTCGATCCGGAGTTCGACGGCGGCGGGGTCGGGGCATCCCACCTCCTCACTTTCGGCCACCCACCTCCTGGCGGTCCTGTGGTCCGACCACCTTCGGACCGATATCGCCGATCCGAAGAGCCTCGCGAATGACCGCTTCGTGATGTCGAAGGGGCACGCCTCGCCCCTGTTGTTCTCGGTTCTGAAGGCGGTCGGCGCGATCACCGACGAGCAGCTCCTGTCCTTCCGCGCGATGGGCTCGCCAGTGCAGGGCCACCCGGTGCCGCTTCCCGACATGCCATGGGTCGACGTTGCGACGGGCTCGCTGGGCCAGGGTCTCCCTGTCGCGCTCGGGATGGCGCTCGCGATGCGGATGGACGGCATCTCGGCGCGCGTCTGGTGCCTGATGGGCGACTCAGAGGTCGCCGAGGGCTCGGTGTGGGAGGCGATGGCCAACGCGTCGCATCACGGTGTCGACAACCTGATCGCGATCGTCGACGTGAACCGCCTGGGCCAGCGCGGCCCCACGATGCTGCGGTGGGATCTCGAGACGTACGCGGCGCGTGCGCTGGCCTTCGGTTGGCACGCGATCCAGGTCGACGGCCACGACGTCGCCGCCATCGACGGGGCGTTCAACGAGGCCGAGCGCGCCGGACGGCCGGCGCTGGTGATCGCGCGCACGGAGAAGGGGCACGGCGTGTCGTTCCTGGCCGACGCCGAGGGCTGGCACGGCAAAGCGCTCTCGACCGACGAGGCCGAGCGCGCGATCGCCGAGCTGGGTGGGGAGCGCCAGATCCGGATCTCGCCTCCCAAGCCCGAGGCCGGCTTCGTTCCCCGGAACGTCGGAGCCGAGGTCACACTGCCCGCCTACACGGAGGCGATCGCCACCCGCAAGGCCTTCGGCGAGACGCTGGCGGCGCTCGCCGCGCGCCCCGATGTCGTCGCGATCGACGCCGAGGTCTCGAACTCCACATACACGGAGGACTTCCAGGCGGTTGCGCCCGAGCGGTTCGTGCAGGGTTACATCGCCGAGCAGAACATGGTCGGCATGGCGGTAGGGATGCAGGTGCTCGGCAAGGTCGTGTTCGCGGCCACGTTCGCGGCGTTCCTGACGCGGGCGTACGACTTCGTGCGGATGGCGGCGGTCAGCCGGGCGAACCTGCGCCTGGCTGGTTCGCACGCCGGGGTCTCGATCGGCGAGGACGGACCGTCTCAGATGGCCCTCGAGGACCTGGCGATGATGCGGGCCGTGCACGGTTCGACCGTGCTCTACCCGTGCGACGGGAACTCGACCGCGAAGCTCGTGGCCGCGATGGCGGACCTGCCCGGGATCTCGTACATCCGCACGACCCGCGAGATGACCACGCCCCTGTACGACGCTGCCGCCGATTTCCGGGTCGGCGGCAGCATGGTCCTGCGGTCCTCGGAACAGGACCGGGTAACGCTAGTCGGCGCCGGGATCACGGTCCACGGATCGCTCGCAGCGGCCGATGCACTTGCGGCCGAGGGCATCTCGGCGCGCGTGATCGATTGCTACTCGATCAAGCCGATCGATGCCGTGACGCTTGCGACCGCGCTCTCGGAGACGGGCGTCGTCCTAACGGTCGAAGACCACTGGTCGGAGGGCGGCCTCGGGGATGCAACTCTCGAGGCGCTCGCGGCCGTGGGCGAGCTGTCCGGCCGGGTCGTGAAGGTCGCGGTGACCGCCATGCCCGGGTCGGGAACGCCGGAGGAGCTCCGTGACTGGGCGGGGATCTCGGCGGAGCGGATCGCCGAGCGGGTCCGCGAACTGCTGGTCTAGACCTCGAGCGGGAGCGGCTCGACCAGGCGACGTCGACGAGCCGTACCATGGGCCGCGATGGACGTGACCCTCACCCCCCCGAAGCCGCGCCTTCGCGGCCGGATCCATCAGGTCGCCTTCTGGGTTTCGATCCCCTCGGGTCTCCTGCTGGTGCTGCTCGCGAGCGGTCCCGCAGCGACCGCCGTTGCCGTGATCTACGCCGTGAGCCTCTCGGCCGTGTTCGGCTCCAGCGCTGCCTACCACCGCGGCACCTGGTCCGAGCCCGCGCGCAGGTGGATGCGGCGCCTGGACCATTCGATGATCTTCGTGTTGATCGCCGGCAGCTACACGCCGGTGAGCGTTCTGGTCCTGGATGGGACCTGGGAGGCGGTCCTGCTCTCCTTCGTTTGGACGGGCGCCGCGGTCGGCGTCACGCTGAAGATGGTCCACCCAGAGGGCCTCTCCGTGACGAGCGCGATCCTGTACATGGGCCTCGGCTGGCTGGCCATGATCGCGCTGCCCCAGCTGCTGCGGGGTATGACCACCGCCGAAGCGATCCTGATGATCTCGGGGGGACTCCTGTACACGGCGGGTGGCATCGTGTTCGCCGGCAAACGACCGGACCCGCGCCCGGCGACCTTCGGGTACCACGAGATCTGGCACGGGTTCATGGTCGCAGCGGCCACGTGCCACTACGCGATGATCCTGCTGGTCCTGCGCTCCGCCTGAACGACTGCTGGTAAGGTGGTCCTCGAGGACGGCGTTGCCGTCCGTGAGGTTTCGCTTCCCCCTCGTTCCTCCTTCAGGCGGTCCCGGGGCAAGGCCGAACCTCCCCGAGAGGACCGCGGCCAGAGCCGCGGCACAACCGCAGGCCGCGGCAGGCGCCGCGCAGCCGCAGGTCGCGGCAGGCGCGGCGCAGCCGCAGAAGGAGTCCATGTGACTTCCACCTTCGCCGACCTCGGCGCATCCCACGGGGTCATCGACACGCTCGCCGCACGCGGTGTGGCGGAACCGTTCGCCATCCAGTCGCTCGTGCTGAGAGACGCGATCGCCGGCAGGGACGTGCTCGCCCGCTCGGCCACCGGCTCGGGTAAGACGCTCGTGTTCGCGATCGCGATCGTCGAGCGCCTGCGTCGGGAGGACGCAACGCCCTCGGCTCTGGTGCTCGTACCCACCCGCGAGCTCGCGCAGCAGGTCGCCGACGAGTTCGAGGACGTCGCCAAGGCCAAGGGCCTGCGCGTGGGGGTCGCCTACGGTGGCGTCAGCATGAGCGAGCAGGCCCGGGGCAACGCCAAGGCCCAGATCCTCATCGCGACGCCCGGCCGGCTCCAGGATCTGACCGAGCGTGGCACCGTGAAGCTGGGAGGCGTGAAGATCCTGATCCTGGACGAGGCCGACCGGATGCTCGACATGGGGTTCCAGCCGCAGGTCGACCGGATCGTGCGTCGTCTGCCGAAGGAGCGCCAGACGATGTTCTTCTCCGCGACCCTCGACGGCGCGGTGGGCCACCTCGCCCGCGCCTACACCCGTGACGCGATCCTGCACGAGGTCGGCCCCGCCGGCGAGACCGTGGAGGGTGTGGATCACCGGTTCGTGCAGGTCTCGGCCCAGGGCAAGGTCGACGCCCTGATCGAGCTGCTCGAGCACGACGGCGAGCTCACGCTCGTCTTCGTCCGGACCAAGCGTGGCGCCGATCGCCTCGTGCACAAGCTGAAGCAGAAGGGCATCAAGGCCGAGGCGATGCACGGCGACATGACGCAGAACGCGCGGCAGCGCTCGCTGTCGCGGTTCGACACCGGCAAGGTCGAGGTGCTCGTCGCGACCGACGTCGCCGCTCGGGGCCTGGACCTTGATCGGATCAGCCACGTCGTGAACTACGACCCGCCCAACGACGACAAGGGCTACGTGCATCGCGTCGGGCGGACGGCGCGCGCCGGACGCTCCGGTACCGGGATCACGCTCGTCACCGCCGACCAGCAGGGCGACGTGGGTCGGATGGCCGCGCGCCTGGACCTGCACGAGGACTTCGAAGACTCAGGGATGAAGGTCGCGCCGCCTCGGGTGGTGTTCTCGGCCAGCGGGACCGGACGCCGGTCGGGGCTGCGTCCGCCGAAGCGCCGTCGATTCTGAGCTAGGCGGTCTCGTCGGCGACCAGCTGCATGCCGGATCGCCGATGCAGGGCCAAGATGTCTGCCGCCGGAGCTGGGCGGCAGAAGAAGTAGCCCTGCCCGAGCTGGCAGCCGCGCTCGGTCAGGAAGCGCCACTCGTCCTCGGTCTCTATCCCCTCCGCGAGCGAGGTCATGCCGAGGCCCTCGGCGAGCTGGATGACGGCCTGGACCATCGAGCCGGCCTGTCGGTCTGCGTGAACTTCGCGGACGAAGGTGCGATCGATCTTCAAGATGTCGACGGGCATGTTCTTGAGCCGCGACAGCGACGAGTAGCCGGTCCCGAAGTCATCGATCGCCAGACGCAGGCCCCGCGAGTGAAGGTCCCACAGGATCCGCAGCGTCCTGTCGGGATCTGTCATGGCGGTGGACTCGGTGATCTCCACGACCACCTTCGCCGGGTTCACGCCCTCGGCCGCGAGGCGCCCGGTGATCCGGTCCGCGATATCCGGCTGCCACAGCTGGCGTGGCGAGAGGTTGAAGGAGAGTTCCAGATCCAGGCCCTCGGCGCGCCAGGTGGCGTCCTGACGGGCGAGCTCCTCGACGACCCAGTCGCCTATGACCTCGATCAGGCCCATCTCCTCGGCCAGCGGGATGAACTCACCGGGCGCGACCAGCCCGCCGTTGGGGTCGTTCCAGCGGATCAGCGCCTCGACACCAGCCATCCGACCGTCGGCGAGAGAGACCACCGGCTGGTAGTGGAGCTCCCAGTTCTGGTTCTCGACCGCCTTGCGCAGGCGTGTCGTGAGCGAGAGCTTGCCGAGCGCGTCGGCGCCTTCGTCCGAGTACACGGCGTAGCCGCCCGGACCGGTCTTCTTGCTCTGATACATCGCCGCGTCGGCGCGACGGAGCAGCTCGGCGGCATCGGCGGCGTGGTGGGGGAACATCGCGATGCCGATGCTCGCCTGCACGTACACCTCGGTGCCGTTGACCACGAACGGCTCCAGGAGCGCCTCCTGAACGCGAGAGGCGATGGCCTCGGCGATCAGGACGGCTCCGTCCGAGCTCCCCGGCATGCCGGGCTGTCCGCCGCGATCGATGTCAGCGAGCAGGAGCAGGAACTCGTCCCCGCCGGGGCGAGCGACCAGGTCAGTCTCGCGCGTCGCCTCGCGCAATCGCTCGGCGAGCTGACGTAGGAGCTCGTCCCCGCGCTCGTGCCCGAGGCTGTCGTTCACGAGCTTGAAGTCGTCCAGGTCGGCCAGCACCACTGCGGTCGCCAGCTCGTGCCGGCGCGCGCGGGCGATCGCCAGCTCGAGGAGCTCCTCGAACATCGCCCGGTTGGGTAGCCCTGTCAGCTTGTCGTGGAACGCCAGGAACGCCGCCCGCTCCTCTGCCTGCTTCTGCTCCGTGACGTCGAGCATCACGCCCTCGATCAGCGTCGGCCGGCCATCCGCGTCGCGGAGCACCACCGCGCTGTCGCGGAACCACACGGGGTGGCCGTCCCGGGCGATCAGGCGGTACTCGAACGTGAACGGCTCGCCCGATCCGCGTCCGGCCTCGTAGGTCGCCAGGGCCTTCTCGCGATCGTCGGGATGCAGGTGCCGGGTCCAAAGCTCCGGGTCGTCGATGTACTCCTGCGGGGTGATGCCCAGCAAGGCCTCGATCTGGGGACTCACGTAGGTCGTGGCCATGCTTCCGTCCGCCACGTCGATGTAGACGATCGCCGGGATCTGCTCGACGAGGGCCTGGTACCTGTCCTGAGCCTCGTGCAGCTCGCCCTCTGCCCGTTGCAGGTCCGCTCGAACAACGTCCAGGAGTCGTCGCCCACGCTCGGGCAACTCCTCGAGGTGCTCGAGGAGCTCCTGCAGCGCGTCGAAAGCTGTTAGGCGCCCCGAGGGGCGCGATGTCGGGTGGGTCACGGAGCCGCCTTGTTCGCCGTTCCCCAGTTATCGGCCCCGGGACCCCCCGACTTGACTAGTCAGTTCGGGCCCTACTCGACCGTGAACCCGACGAACATGCCCTCCTGGTAGTGGGCCTCGTCCTCGGTCGCGTCGTAGATGTTGCAGATCAGGGCGTAGTTGCCCGCATCGAGCGAGACCGTAAGCGTCGGGGCATCGCCGACCGCGATGTCCTCGATCTCGTCGATCAGCTCGAGGCCTTCGCCCGTCTCGTCCACCGAGCCGTCCTCCCCCGTCGGGAGCGCGCCGGGCGCCAGATCGGTCTTGAACACGACGAACTCGTGGACGTCATCGGGACCCTCGTTGGTGACCTCGAACGTGACTTCGCCGGCGGCGATCGAGCTCTCGGCGGGTACGACCGCGAACTCCTGGAGCGTCACCGCGACGGTTCCGCCCCCCTCATCCGAGCTGCACGCTGCCGCCACCAACCCGAGC
>DATEDE010000304.1:0-3055 GCA_035286545.1 Actinomycetota bacterium
CGCGGTTAGGTCGCGAGGCAGGCCTCGGCCGCGATCTCGAGTTCAGCCCGGAGGTCCGTGAGCCGGTCCTCCCCCAGCGTAGCGTCCCCCAGGATCGAGTACGCCTCGGGCGTCTCACCATCCATGAAGACCAGCATCCCCTCGCGCACCGTCCGAAGGTCGGCGACCGCGAGGGTTGCTGTGCGCTCCGCCAGCCGCACCACGCGCTCGCACGCTGCAGGGATCCCCGCCGTGGCGTGACCCACGGCGAAGCCGACCGTGGCCACCAGGATCGTCCCGGCGAGGATGAGCACGGCCGTCATCCAGCGCACGGAGCGATCGCGCTTCGCGGGAGGCGGGACGAGGTCGAGGGTCGGGAAGTCGGTCGAGGGTTCGTAGCTCGGCGCGGGCCGCAGCGAGGTCGCCATCCAAGGCACCTCCTCGACATCAGCGAACATCTCCGCGTGGCGTCGCGGCAAGAGCGAAAGGCCCCGGGTCCTCGGGACCCGTCAGGGTTACGCCCTAGAGCCGATAGCGCGCCGGAGCAGGTCGACGAACTGCTCGATCCGCATCGCGCGTCGATGCTCGGGGTCGGCGTGACGGTGGAACAGCCCCGGGTCGAGCTCCTTGGTGACCAGCGCATCCTGGAAGCCGCTCGCGAGCCAGTCCAGCATCGACGCCGCCATCTCCACGTCCAGGTCTGCGCGCAGGTCTCCGTTCCGAACGCCGAACTCGATGAACTCGAGGGTGCCGTACGGGTCCTCGCTCACCAGGAACCGGTTGATCTCGCGGCGCAGGCCGAGGTCCGTGCCGTAGTTCCCGACGAGGGCTACGCGGTACGGGATCCAGTCATCCTGGATCAGGTGCTCGGTGCGCTCCAGCCAGTAGACGAGGATCTCCCAGAAGCCGCCGTCGACGACCTCGGCCGGGGCCTCGAGCCACGCGGGGAGGGACTGCACGGCCCGCTGATAGGCGGCGAAGAACAGCCCGGCCTTGCTGCCGAAGTGCTGGAAGATCGAGCCCTTCGCGATCCCGAGCTCCGAAGCGATCTCCTCCACCTTCGAACCCTGGTAGCCGTGCTCGGCGAACGAGCGCATCGCCGCCTCGACGATCCGCTCCCGCTTGGCCGCGGACCTCGGGCCGGGTTGTGACCTTAGGTCACGTGACATGGGCACGCCTCTCGCATCACACGGCTCAACAGTATGAACGTGGAAGGCGCAGTGCCTGACCCTCGGTCAGGTCAGCCCGGCCGGGGCGTCAGCCCCGGAGCGTTTGGGCCACGCGGTCCAGGCCCTTGGTCATCTGGTCGACGTCGAAGCCGAAGCCGACCCGGAAGCCTCGACCAAGGCCGAACATGTCACCGGGGACGAGCAGGACGCTCTGCTCCTGCCGGATCCGGTCCACGAGGGCCGTCGAGCGCTCGGGCAGGTCGTACTTGATGTAGGCGATCGCCCCCGCGACGGGCCGCACGTACGTGAGCAGGTCGCCCTGGGCGGCGGTCCACTGCTCGAGCGGGGGCAGGTTCGTCCTGATGATGGAGCGGGTGCGCGCGAGGATGTTCTCCCGCACCCCCGGCTGCATCGCGACCGAGGCCAGGATGTCCGAGACCATCCCGGGCGTGAGCGTCGTGTAGTCGTGCCGGATCCAGACCTCGCGGATCAGCTCGGGCGGCGCGACGATCCAGCCAACGCGGAGTCCTGGCATCGCGAACGCCTTCGACAGGCCGCTCGTGATCACGACCCGCTCGCACCGACCCCAGAACGTTGGGGAGGTCACGTCGGTGTCCACCTCGGCGCCGCGGTAGATCTCGTCAGCCACGATCCACGCGCCCACGCGGTCGGCGGCCGCCACGATCGCGTCCATCTCGGCCTCGGTGAGGACGGCACCGGTGGGGTTGTTCGGGTTGCAGACCATCACGACCTTGGTCTTCTTCGTCACGGCGCGCTCCAGCCGCTCCAGGTCAAGAGCCCACCTCCCTCTCTGCGTCTTCAGCCTGAACGTGTCGGTCCGGTCTCCGAAGAACGGGCCCAGGCCCATCCCCTGGAGGTAGTTCGGCACCATGAACGCGAGCCGGTCACCGGGCTCGAGCAGCGTCCAGAGCGCGAGCAGGTTGGCCTCGGAGCCTCCGTTCGTCACCGTGACGTGGTCGGGGGTCGCGCCCTCGTACCAGGCGGCGATGTTGGCCCGCGTCTCGTGCGAGCCCTCTGACAGCGGGTAGCCGAGCCGGGTGCCCATGAAAGCCTCGGCGTCCGCGATCGGGCCGAGCAGGTCACGGATCGACAGCGGCATCACGCCCGACTCCGACAGGTCGACGTCGACGAGGTGCCACCACAGCGACTGCATGCGCTCCATCTCGAACGGGTCGATGCGAGCCACGGATCCCTCCTCGTCGAGCGAGCCTCGCCCGACCGTAGCACCGCGACCGTGGGGCCGGCCGCCGAGCGAGGCGACCGATCCCGGTAGTCCTGCTCGCTCGCGAGCCCTAGCGGGGCGTCAGACGCGCGACGATCTCGTCGTGCAGGAAACCGTTCGTCGCCAGCACCGTCCCGCCATGCACGAGCGGTGAGCCGTCGAACTGCGATATCCGCCCGCCGGCCTCTTGGATCACGACCTGCAGTGCCGCCCAGTCCCACGTGGCGAGCTCGAGCTCGACCATCACGTCGGCCGATCCGCGCGCGACGAGGCAGTGGCCCCAGGCATCTCCGAACCCGCGGTTGCGCCGAGCCTCGCGCACCAGCCCCTGGACGCCCTCCGCGTAGGGACCCTCCAGCCAGTCCTCCATCCCCGCGAACACGAAGAACGAACGCGAGACGCGGTCCGCCCTGGATACCTGGATCGTCGTGCCGTTCAGGCGAGCGCCGCCGCCGGCCGATGCCTCGTATCGCTCACCGAGCGCCGGGAAGTTCACGACGCCGACCACAGGCTCGTCGTCCACCGCGAGGGCGATCAGGTTCGACCAGACCTGGACGCCGTCGGCGAAGTTCTTGGTCCCATCGATCGGGTCCACGATCCAGCGACGGTGGCCGGTACCCTCGGAGCCCCCCTCCTCGCCGAGAACGCCGTCGTCCGGGTAGCG
>DATEDE010000305.1:0-3443 GCA_035286545.1 Actinomycetota bacterium
CCCGAGAGCGTCCGCGAGCTCGTCGAGCATGCACTCGGACGCGATCGTGGACTGCGGCACGCCGAACCCACGGAACGCACCCGAGGGCGGCCCGTTCGTGTGGACCGCGACCGTCCGGGCGCGGTAGGCCTCGTACACGTACGGCCCTCCGGCGTGCACCGGGACGCGGTTCGCGACGGTCGATCCCCACGAGGCGTACGCGCCCGTGTCGAACTCGCCCGTGAAGTCCATCGCGAGGAGCCGACCCTCCCGCGTCGCGCCTACGCGAACGCTCATCCGGGCGGGATGACGCTTGGTGGTCGAACGCATCGACTCGGGCCGGGTGTGTGTGAGGCGGACCGGCCGGTGAAGGAGCCACGCCGCGAGCGCGACGTACGGCTGCACCGACAGGTCGAGCTTGCTGCCGAACCCGCCTCCCACGGCGGTCGGCAGGATCCGGACGGCGGCTTCGGGCAGCCCGAGGATCGCCTCGAGCTCGGTCCGGTCCATGTGAGGTGACTGCGTGGTGACCTGCACCTCGAGCCGGTCGCCGACCCGCACCGCGAACCCGGCCTCGGGCTCGATGTAGGCGTGCTCGATGAACCCGGTCTCGAACGCGCCCTCGACCACGACGTCTGCCGCTCCGAGCGTCGCCTCCAGGTCGCCGCTCCGCACCTTCCCGCGGATCAGCACGTTGCCCTCGCGCTCGGCGTGCAGCCGGGGGGCGCCGTCGGCGAGCGCCTCGTCGATGCTCATCAGCGGCACGAGCTCCTCCCATGTGACCGGGAAGCCCTCCAGATCGAGGGCGGCCATCGAGTCGGGCTCGCCGACGACTATCGCCACCGCCTCGCCGCGGAACCGCGTCTCGCCCTCCGCAAACAGCGGCTGGTCGGCCGTCGCCGGGATCACGCCGAAGCGGTTCACGCCGGGCACGTCGGCCGCGGTGAACACGGCGACGAGGCCGGGGTGCGCAGCCACGAACGCGTTCAGGTCGCCGAACGAGAAGCGAGCGCGATGGAAGGGGGAGCGGATCACCCTGGCGACGAGCGTGCCCTCGGGCCACGCGTCGGCTCCGAACACGTCGGTCCCGCGCACCTTGCGCAGCCCGTCCACCCGCTCGACGCGCGCCCCCACCGCCTTGCCTACCGGCGGCGGCTCGGGCTCGGGTTCATCGCGCGTCCTCGAGGCCGTGATGACGGCCGAGACGATCTTCCGGTATCCGGTACACCGGCACAGCACGCCGCAGAGCGCGTCCTGCACCTGTGGCCCCGTGGGCGTCGCGGTGGACCGCAGCAGCGCGGCCGCGGCGACGAGCATCCCGGGCGTGCAGATCCCGCACTGCGCGGCGCCGTGACGAAGGAACGAGCGCTGCAGGTCCGCGATCTCGCCGGTCGCGTCGAGGCCCTCGAGGGTCTGCACCCGCCGGCCGTCCAGGCGTCCCACCGACGTCATGCATGCGCTCGCCGGCTCGTCGTCCAGGAGCACCGTGCACGCCCCGCAGTCGCCCGCGTCGCACCCGACCTTCGTGGCCCGCAGGCCGAGCTCCTCGCGCAGCACCTCGGATAAGCGCCGCGCCGAGCGCCGGACGGTCGCTGGGGAGCCGTTAACCTCGAACGTGACCCGGCTCCTGTCCACCCGCACCGCTCCCGAGGGCCCAAAGGGCGCAGCTTACCCGGGGCGGGACGAGCGCCGGTTGAATCTGATGATCTGATATCCATGAAGGACATCTCGGCCACGGATGCCGCCCGGAACTTCTCGGACGTGCTCGACGCCGTCGAGCACGGACACGAAAGCTTCCGAGTCACCCGCGGCGGTCGGGCGGTGGCCCGGCTCGTGCCCGCGGAGGCGGCCTCGGGCCGAGCCGCCAAGGACCTCCTCCTGCGACACCGACCCGATGCCGAGTGGGGGGCCGACCTGGCCGAGGTTCGCTCGCTCCTGGTCGACGAGGAGCGCGACTGGAACGCCTGATCCTGGACACGACGGTCCTCGTCGCCGCCGAGCGCAAGCGCGCGCGCCTGGACCGGGCGATCGACGACGATAACGACGTCGCGATCGCGGCCGTCACCGCGGCCGAGCTCTTCGTCGGTGTCGAGCTCGCGGAGGCCCGACAGCGAGCCGGCCGAGCCGCGTTCGTCGACGACGTGCTCCAGACGCTCTCGGTTGAGGACTACACGCTCACGACGGCTCGGGCGCACGCGCACCTGCTCGCCGCCACCCGCGGGAGCGGAACCCCACGAGGCGCCCACGACCTGATCATCGCCGCGACGGCGATCTCCACCGAACGCGCCGTCGTGACCGCGGACCTCCGCGGCTTCTCCGATCTGCCGGGGGTAGATGTCCGCTCGGTCTAGCTCGCGCAGCTCGCGAGCGTCCGGCGCACCAGCGTGAGCGCGGCGTCGCGCCGGTAGTCGGCGCTCGCCCGGACGTCGTCGATCGGGGCTAGCGCCGAGAGGTGTTCGGGCAGGGCGAGCGCGCCGAGGTCCTCGCCCACCAGGCGACCGACGAGCGAGGCCTCCAGGTCCGGCAGTCGCTGCGCGACGGGGGAGCAGGCGCCGACCGCGACCCGAGCCCGCTGGATGTGGCCGTCGCCGTCGACGGCCATCGTTGCGGCCACCATCACGATCGAGATCACCAGGTAGCGGCGGAGTCCGAGCTTGCTGAACGCGGCGCGGGCCTCGGTCATCGTGTGCTGGATCAGCACTGCGGTCAGCAGCTCGTCGGGCGCGAGCGCTGTCTGCCGATACCCCGTGATGAACTCCTCGAGCGCGAGCACGCGAGTGCCCGAGACCGACGCGAGCTCGACCGACGCGTCGAGCGTGAGCAGCGGCGGCACCCCGTCGGCGGCCGGCGATGCGTTGCACAGGTTGCCCCCTACGGTCCCGGCCGCCTGCACCTGCACCGAGCCCACCTCCCGTGCCGCCGCGCGGAGCCCGTCGAACCCGGACGGCAGCGACGCCGCGACCACGTCGGCCCACCGCGTCAGCGCGCCGATGCGGTATCCCTCCGTGGTCTCGGCGATACCCCTGAGCTCGGACAGGCCCGAGATGTCGACGACGGGTCCCATCGGCCGGCCGACGTGTGCGGGATAGACGTCCGTGCCTCCGGCGAGCACGGTTAGGCCGCCTGATCTCATCTCGATCGCGTCCTCGAGATCGATCGGAACCAGGTAGTCCACCGCGCTGCGTCCCCCTCACCGAACTTGAACCCGGAGCTTACCGGCGTGCCTGTGGCCCACGTCGCCCGATATCGCGTACCCTGATGGGACACCGCGGTGCCCGAACAGGCCCGCGCGCGACGACTTCATCACCCGCAGCACCGCGAGTCCCCTCGGCCCCTGGGTTCTCGACCCCGCCGCGGCAGACCGTTTCGCCGCGAACCCACGAACCACGACGCAGAGGAGATCGCGTTGCAGCAGACCATGACCAGGCAGCCGCAGGCTGCCCCCGCACTACCGAACGAGGGCT
>DATEDE010000306.1:0-5689 GCA_035286545.1 Actinomycetota bacterium
CTGGTGACCGCCCCGTTCCTCGCCCCCGACCAGCAGCTCGAGTTCTGGCTGGTGGTGGCGGCGGGCACCCTCGGCAACCTGGTTGGGTCCTGGCTCGCCCACTGGGCTGGGTACGCGGGCGGACGCCCGCTCGTCGCGCGATGGGGCCGCTACCTGCTGATCCGGCCGCACGAGGTCGACAAGGCGCACGACTGGTTCGAGCGGTACGGGGAAAGGGCCGTCTTCTTCGGACGGCTCCTGCCCGTGATCCGGACGTTCATCAGCCTTCCGGCCGGCGTCGTGAGGATGCCGTTCTGGCGGTTCACGCTCTACACGGTGCTCGGATGCCTGCCATGGTGCATCGCGCTCACATGGATCGGCGCCCTGCTCGGCGAGCGCTGGGACGCGGCCGAACGTGTGATCCGGCCCTTCGCGTGGGCGATCGCGATCGGCCTGGCAGGCGCGGCTGTCTGGTTCGTGTGGCACCGGCTGAGGCAGATCCGGGCCGAGGAGGCAGAGCGGGCCGCGGTCGGCGTGGAGGACGAGAAGGACTAGCCGAGCTCGGCGCGCATCACCCACGTGTCGGGGTCGCGCTCGTCCTCGCGCACCTTCGTGAAGCCGACCCGCTCGTACATCATCCGAGAGCGGTTGTGCACGGCTACCGACAGCGACAACGAGTGGAACCCCTCCTCGCGAGCCTGCACCATGAGCGCGCGAAGGAGCGTCTCCCCGATGCCTTTGCGCCGGTGTAGAAGGGACACGGCGATCCCGAGCTCCGGCGTCTCCTCGTCCACGAACCCATAGCCGGGCTGCTCGGCCGTGAAGAGCCGGTACCAGGCCGCTCCCACTGGCTCGCCGTCGAGCTCGGCTATCACGCCGGCGTCGCCGGGGCGCCCCCAGGCCCGGTGGTAGCGCTCGACCATCGGGTTCGCCAGCGCCTCGATGACCTGCTCGTGCGGCCAATCGGGGTTCCAGGCCGCGGCCTCGTACAGCATCTTCCTGAGGAACTCGACGTCCTCGGGTCCGGCCGGCCGGATGTTCAACGGATCCCCCGTGCGATGCTTCGTCCGATGCGGGGAACCCTAGCGCAGTCGCGGCTGGTGGTGTTGGCCCGCGCCGTCGCCGAGCGCTTCCGCATGGACGAGATCGACACGCACGCTGCCGCGCTCGCCTACCAGCTGTTCCTGTCGACCCTGGCCGTATCGATCGCGGGACTCGCGATCCTCGGCCTGGTGGCGCGGCACTCCTCGGTCGAGGTTCCCGCCGGGGCCGAGGAGCAGTGGCAGAACCTGATCGACGGCGGCGTGTGGCTCGGGCTCGTCGCGCTGGGCGGGCTGCTGGTGACGGCCTCAGGGTTCGGACGCCGGGCGACGCGTGCGCTCGCGGCAGTGTTCCGGACCGGGCCGGTCGCCGGCGCGACCGGTTACGCGCGTGGACTCGCGGTCGCGCTCGGCGTGATCGTGCTCGTGGGAGCGGTGCCGATCGTGACCGGGATCCTGGCGACGCTCCAGGCAGTGGGCGGCCTCGAGGTCTCCGGGCGCGTGCTCGGGTTCGGGACGACGGTCGCGCTCGAGTTCGGGCTGTTCCTCCTCGCGTACGTCGCGCTCACGCCCGGGGCGGGCCCGCCGTGGCGCGCGTACGTATCCGGCGCCGTCCTGATGACGGTGGGGTGGGAGCTGTCCAAGCTGGCGGGGGGGATCCTCCTCGCGTACCTGATCGACAAGGCCACGCTCCTGTACGGGACGATCGGCGCGATCGTCGGGCTGCTGGTGTTCCTGCGGTACGCGGCGTGGCTCTTCTTGGTCGGCGCCGAGCTCTCGGCCGTGCTCGCCGAACGACGGATGAGGGACTGATCCACCCCACGGATGCGACGCGACGAGATCCGGGTGGTCGTGACCAGTGACCGCACGCGCCCCTACAGGGTCCGGGCGTAGGTCCGAGCGCTCACGTCACCCCGGCGATCAGGTCGGCGAGTGCCACGTACCGGACACGTGCGGCGGGGAGCAGCTCGCGCTCGAAGGCACGGTCCACGTTGGAAGCCACCACGAAGGTGTCGCCGTCTGGGTACGCGCGTCTGAATGCTTTCAGCCCCGGCAGGTCCTCGCGCCCGTCGGCGCGCCACTTGCATTCGACCGCGACCGGATCGGCGCCCCGACGGACCAGGACGAAGTCAACCTCTCGGTGTCGCGTCGTACGCCAGTAGCGAACCTCGGCCGGAACCGCGCGGCCGTGGAGCTCGTTCAGCACGTAGTGCTCCCACAGGGACCCGAGATCCTCCTCACGCAACTCGCCCCACCCGCGCATCGCCCGCACGAACCCGGTGTCGAACCCGTACACCTTTGGCGCGTGCACGAGCTCGGTAGAGCGCCGCGTCGAGAACGGCCTCACCACGTGGGCGACCTTGGTGACCTCGAGCGCCGAGAGGTAGTTCGCGATCGTGGTTCGACTGACCTCCGCCGGGGTTGCGAACGCGGTGGCCTCGAACACACCGCCGCTTCGCGCCAGTACCAACTCGACGAACCGAGCGAACGAGGAGCGACGCTCCAGCCGGAACAGCTCCTGGACGTCCTTGGCCCAGTAGGAGTCGAGCCACTCCTGGACATCCCTCTCCGACCCCCCCTGGAGGTAGAACCCGGGGAGTCCGCCCTTGGCCAGCCGCTCCTGGAGGCTGCCTCCCGCGCTCTGCCGATCGGGCTCGATCATCGGCGTCAGCCAGACCTCCTCCTTGCGGCCACTCAGCGAATCGCGGAACTTCGCCGTCGCCTGCAAGGTGGACGACCCAGTGGCGAGCACCTGCACGTCGGGGAAGTGGTCCGCGGCGACCTTGAGCAGCTCGGAGGGGTCGGGGAGCCGGTGAACCTCGTCGAGAACGACCCGGCGTCCCTGCATCGAACGCAGGAAAGCCTCGGGGTCTGCGAGGAGCGTCCGGACACTCGGCAGCTCGCAATCGAGGTACTCGACGCCTTCCACCGCCTGGGACAAGACCGTTTTGCCCGCTCGTCGCACCCCCACGAGCCACACCAGCGAGCGCCTTGCCCAAGCTTGCTCGATCCGCTCGACCCAGAAGGCACGTTCGAACATGCCGGTAGGATGGCATATCTTGTCCTGATTCGCAATCCTGCTGACGTTTCCTCACGGTCCTGTGTCAGGTCGTGAACGACAGCGCGGCCGAGACCGCGAACCCAAGCGCGAGCGTCAGGCCAACCGTCTTGTTGTGCCCGGTGAACTCGAACGCTTCGGGGATCATCGCGTCGGCGAGCATCGTCAGGATCGACCCCGCCGCGAACGCCTGGATCGCCGCGACCAACGAGCCCGAGGCGCCCTCGAGGACGACGAAACCGAGGCCGGCCGCGAGGCCGCTCGCGAGCACGACCAGCCCCCACATCGCCAGCACCTTTCCCTTGGACCACCCTCCCGAGAGGAGATCGCTGGTCGCCGAGATCGCCTCCGGCACGTTGGAAAGGAACACCGCGACGATCACCGCAACGCTCGCCCCTTCGCCTGCGAGCAGCGAGATCCCGATGACCACCGACTCCGGGATGCCGTCCAGCACCGCGCCGAGGACGAGCGCGAGCCCGCCGGCATCGCCCGAGCCCGCCGTGCGGCGATCGATCGCCACGTCCCCCGCATAGAACACGAGCGCTCCGGCCGCGAACCCAGCCGCCACCGCGAACCGGTCGGCGGAGACCTCGACCGCCTCCAGGATCAGCTCGTAGGCGACAGCGCTGATCAGCACCCCCGCGCCGAACCCCATGATCAGGCCGAGGACCCGGCGCGGGATCGGCACCGCGAACGCGACCAGCGCGCCGACCAGCAGCGACGACGCCGCGAGCAGCGCCCACGCCATCGCCTCGCCCACTCAGCCCTCCAACGGCTCGAACCGGGCGGTGAAGTGGCGGAGCTGCTCGGGCTGCTCGGCGATCCGGTATCCGGGGAGCTCGGCCGCGCGCTCGGCGACGGCCGTCACGACCTCTATCACGTAGTCGATGTGGCTCTGCGTGTAGGTGCGGCGCGGGATCGCCATGCGGACCAGGTCCATGGCGGCCGGCTCCTCGGTCCCGTCGGGATGCCGGCCGAACATCACCGTCCCGATCTCGCACGCGCGGATCCCCCCGGCCTCGTAGAGCGCGACGGCGAGCGCCTGGCCCGGGTACCGCAGCGGCGGGACGTGCGGCAAGAGAGCCCGGGCGTCGAGGTACACCGCGTGCCCGCCGGCCGGCTTCACGATCGGTACGCCGGCGCGGTCGAGCGCCTCGGCCAGGTACTCGGTCGAGCGGACCCGGTAGCGCAGGTAGTGCTCGTCGACACACTCGCGCAGGCCCTGGGCGATCGCCTCTAGGTCTCGGCCGGCGAGGCCGCCGTACGTGACGAAGCCCTCGGTCAGGATCAGCAGGTTCCGGCACTGCTCGGCGAGCGCATCGTCGTTCATCGCGAGCCAGCCCCCGATGTTGGCGAGCGGGTCCTTCTTCGCGCTCATCGTCATGCCGTCGGCGAGGCTCGCGATCTCGCGCACGATGTCCGGGATCGCCCGGTCGGCCTGCCCGGGTTCGCGGAGCTTGATGAACCATGCGTTCTCGGCGAACCGGCAGGCGTCCAGGAACAGCGGCACGCCGAACCGGTCGCACAGCGCTCGCACACCGCGAAGGTTCTCGAGCGAGACCGGCTGTCCGCCCCCCGAGTTGTTCGTGATCGTGACGAATACGACCGGCACGTCGGCCGCGCGCTCTTCGAGCACCCGTTCCAACGCGCCGAGGTCCATGTTGCCCTTGAACGGGTGGATCGTCTGAGGCTCGCGGCCCTCGTGGATCACGAGGTCGACGGCCTCCGCGCCTGTGAACTCGACGTTCGCGCGTGTGGTGTCGAAATGCGTGTTGTTCGGGATGACCTTGCCCGGCCCGCCGATCGCGGAGAACAGGATCTTCTCGGCGGCGCGCCCCTGGTGCGTGGGGATCACGTGGCGGAACGGGAACAGCTCCTGCACGGCCTCCAGGAACACGAACCACGAGGGCGAGCCCGCGTAGGACTCGTCGCCGCGCTGGATCGCCGCCCACTGGTCCCGGCTCATCGCGCCGGTGCCCGAGTCCGTCAGCAGGTCGATCAGGACGTCGTCGGCGTGCAGGTTGAACAGGTTGTAGCCTGCGCCGCGGACCTTCGCGCCCCGCTCCTCCTCGGTTAGGAACCGCAGCGGCTCGACCGAGTGGATGCGGAAGGGCTCGATGATCGTCCGGAACCGGTACGGCACGGGCCGATGATGGCACGCGGATGGGTGGGCGGGTGTCAGTCGAGGCCGAGGACCGTCATCAGCGCGGCGTCGACGCCCCACTGTTCCTCAGGGGTGACGTGGCCGACGAGTTCGCCGAGCCTCCCGACGTCCACCGCACCGACCTGTTCGACGAGCACGCGGGTGGACACCCCTTCGATCTCGACCTCGGGCCGGAACGACGCGGGCCGGGCGCTCCGCGAGGTCGGGGCGATCAGCACGACGGACCTGGGGAGGAACGCGTCCGCCTGAACAACTACGCCGTACCTGCCGCCCCGTTGTTCGTGTCCGATCCCCTTCGGAAGCCGGATAGCGAAGACGTCACCCCGGCGCACGCAGGCGCTCCATCAGATCGGCGACCGTGAGCATCTCGGACCGGTCCGCATCGTCGGCTTCGAGGGCCGCCACCTCGGCGGCTAGGGCCTTCTTGTCCCGGAGCCGCGCGGCAGC
>DATEDE010000307.1:0-4154 GCA_035286545.1 Actinomycetota bacterium
CAGCACGGCGATCGCGACGACGTTCACGACGGGCCGGTTCCTCGGCAGCCGGAGGTTGTTGTATATGAACTTCGGGATCGTGAGGGTGCTGCCAGCCGTGAAGTTCGTCACCACGATCTCGTCGAACGAAAGCGCGAACGCCAGGAGGGCCCCCGCGACGATCGCGGTGCGGATCGCCGGGAACGTGACGTAGCGGAAGGTCTGCCACCCGTCGGCGCCCAGATCCATCGAGGCCTCGACGAGAGAGGTCGGCGTCCGCCGCAGGCGGGCAACCACGTTGTTGTAAACGACGACGATGCAGAAGGTCGCGTGGCCGATCACTATCGTGAGGATCCCGAACGGGATGCCGAGCACGTTGATGGTCGAGTTCAGGGCGATCGCGGTCACGATCCCGGGCAGCGCGATCGGCAGCACGAGCATGAACGAAACGGAGTTGCGCCCGAAGAAGCTGAACCGGTGCACGGCGAACGCCGCAGCGCTCCCGAGGAGCAGGGCCATGATCGTCGCGAAAGAGGCCACCGTGAGCGAGTGGCTCAGGGCCTCCCTCACGTCCTGCGAGCGCCACGCGATCCCGAACCACTTCGTCGTGTAGCCGTCGATCGGCCAGGCCTGTCCTACGCTTTCGCTGAACGCGTACAGCAGAACGATCCCCAGGGGCACGTACAGGAACGCGAGCGTGAACGCCGTCCCGCCCTTGATCAGGATCCTGGCAAGGCGCGACTCCACGGCTACAGCGCCTCGAACGCGCCGGCTCGCTTGGCCAGCAACAGGTAGACGGCCATGATCGCCACCGGCACCATCGCGTAGGCGGCTGCGAACGGTATGTTCCCGGCGACACCGACGTTGTCGAAGATCACGTTCCCGATGAACTGCGTGTTCCCCACCAGCTCCGGCGTGATGTAGTCGCCGAGCGTGAGCGAGAACGCGAAGATCGAGCCGGCGACGACGCCCGGCAGGATCAGCGGGAACACCACGTTCCGGAACGTCGTCCACCCCCTGGCGCCCAGGTCGCCCGACGCCTCGAGGAACGAGCTCGGGATCCGCTCGAAGGCCCCGTAGATAGGCAGGAGCGTGAACGGCAGCCAGAGGTAGACGAACGCGATCCACACCGACCAGTTCGACCGACCCAGCTGCAGCGAGCCCGCCCCGGTCATCTCGACGAGCCAGTTCAGGAACCCGCTCGGCGTCAGGATGATCTTCCAGGCGAACACCCGCACGAGGTAGTTCGCCCACAAGGGTAGGACGACCGCGATCAGCAGGGCGTTGCGCATCCGCGGGGTGGCGAGCCGCGCCGCGAAGTACGCGAGCGGGAACGAGAGGATCACGTCCGTGACCGTCACCGCGGCCGCGATCCCGACCGTCCGCAGGGTGATCGCGCGGTAGACGTCGTTCTCCCACAGGGTCCGGAAGTTCGTGAGCGTGAACCCGTGGACGATCTCCGAGGTGAAGACGTCCAGATACCAGAACGCCGTGACGAAGAGCACCGCCAGCGAGCCGATGTAGATGACCAGGAACCACGCGAGCGGACCGCCGAGCGACAGGGACAGCTTGGCCCGCGGGTGGCGGAACAGGAACGCAGAAGCCCGGCGCCCGGCGCCGGCGTCAACATGGTCGGCCGTCACCGCCATCCCACGTCCTTCCAGTGATACAGGGAGCCCCGGAGCACGTGCCCCGGGGCTCCCACCCGTCTCGGTCTCTGTACCGGGTCCTAGCCGCGGATCTCGGTCCAGGCCTGCGTCCACTCCGAGTAGTCGATGCAGACCGCGCCTCGGTCGTCGCCGCAGTCGACCTGCGGCGTCTTCCACAGGTACAGCGAGTTCAGGAAGTCCGCGTCCCCGCAGTTGCTGTAGCGAAGGGTGGACACGAACTCGTCGGAACCCTCGCCGTACGCATCGACCAGGAACTCCCCGATCGCCGCGCAGGAGTTCACGTTGCTCCCCGCCGCACCGTAGAAGACCCCGACCTCCGCCTGCACGTCGGCCTGCATCGTCCAGTCCATCCACTGGAGCATGCAGTTCGGGTGCGGCGCGTTCGCCGAGATCATCCACGTGTCGGCCCAGCCGGTCATCCCCTCGGAGGGCTCGACCGCATCGACCGGCGCATCCAGCTCCGCGTAGGAGAAGTTCACGGGCCACGCCGTGCCGATGTTCATCGACCCGTCGACGAAGCCGTCGATCTCGTCCGTGTACAGGGCCCAGTAACTGCCGATCAGCTCGGCCTGCTGCTTCAGCAGGTCCACGGCCGCGTCGAACTGCGTCTGGTCCAACTCGTACGGGTCGGTGATCCCCAGGTCAGGGTTCGTCGCCATCAGGTACATCGCCGCGTCGGCGATGAAGATGGGCGAGTCGTACGCCGTTACCGACCCCGCGTAGGGCGAGTCAGCCTCGAACGTGTCCGCCCAGCTCGTCGGGGCCGGGCTGACGACCTCGGTGTTGTACATCAGGAAGTTCGGCCCGTACATGTACGGGGTCCCGTACACGTTGCCGTCGACGACGTAGTGCGCGTTGTTCGTCCCGCCCTCCGGATCGAGCGGCGCGATCACGTTCGCGAACTCGGGGAACACCGCCGGGTCGACCGCGCCGACGTCGCCGCCGGCTATCAGCCGGTTGGAGGCGTCGCCCGAAGCCGACACACCGTCGTACACCGAGCCGCCGCCTTGACGCATCAGCGTCACCATCTCGTCCGAAGTGTCGGCGTAGGTGACGTTGACGTCGCAGCCACTCTCGGCCTCGAACGGGGTGACCCAGTCGTAATCCTCGTATCCCTCGGTCGTCCCGTCCTCCGTGTAGCCGTGCCAGGCGATGAGCTCGAGAGCGCCTTCGCCCTCGCCGATCTCCGAGAAGGTGACGGGCGGCTCGATCCCACCGCCGCCGGTCCCCCCGGCGCCGCCACCGTCGCCGTCATCACCGCACGCCGCGGCGACCACCGCGAGTACCGAGACGAGGACGAGCCACTTGCGTGCGCTCCTCATGCAACCCCCTCCTTCGGGTCCGAAGACCCATCCATCGCACCGCCGGTCGACTCGACCGGCCGGTTGTACTTGCGGTCCCACACCAGGCGGACTGCCTTGCCGCGAACCTGGAGCGCCTCCATCGAGGAGGTCGCGAGGTTCTGCTGCATGACCACCAGTTCCCCGCCCGCGTCCAGTTGCACGATGTAGCGGGTCACCGCACCTAGGTATACGACCTCCCGCACGTGTCCGGTTGCCGTGCAGCTCTCGGCCGGGACTGCCTCCCCGTCCTCGACCATCGCGATCTTCTCAGGGCGGATCGTGAACGGGTGCGGGTCTCCGGCGATCGCCTCCGCGGCGTCGCCCTCCAGCACGTTTGACGTACCGACGAACCCGGCGACGAACCCCGTCTCAGGCCGCTCGTACACCTCCGCCGGGCTCCCGATCTGCTCGATCTGGCCCCGGTTGAACACCGCCAGGCGGTCACTCATCGTGAGCGCTTCCTCCTGGTCGTGCGTGACGTAGATGAACGTTAGGCCCACCGCCTGCTGGATCTCCTTGAGCTCGATCTGCATCGCCTGGCGCAGCTTGAGGTCGAGGGCACCGAGCGGCTCATCGAGTAGGAGGACCTTCGGCCGGTTGACCAGGGCTCGGGCCAGAGCCACCCGCTGTCGCTGGCCCCCCGAGAGCTGGCTCGGCTTGCGCCCGCCGAAGGCCGAGAGCTGCACCATGGCGAGCGCGTTGGTCGCCCGGTCGCGTCGCTCGGACCTCGGCACCTTCTTGACCTTCAGGCCGTACTCGACATTCTCCTCGACCGTCATGTGCGGGAAGAGCGCGTAGTCCTGGAAGACGGTGTTCACGTCCCGCTCGTATGGCGCGAGACCGGTGACGTCCTCGCCTCCCAGCAGGATGCGTCCCTCGCTGGGGACCTCGAACCCGGCGATCATGCGCAGGCAGGTGGTCTTGCCCGATCCGGAGGGCCCCAGCATGGAGAAGAACTCGCCCTCGCGGACCTCGAGGTCCACACCGTCGACCGCCACAACGTCGCCGAAGCGTTTCCTGACCTGCTCCAGGCGGACGGCACCGCCCGTGGCCGGACCAACGCGGGCGTCGACCTGGACCTCCGGTTGCGCCACCCCACCTCCGACCGCTAGAGCGTGATCGGTTCCGTTCGGAACCGCGACATCTTGAACGCGAATCAGCC
>DATEDE010000308.1:0-7697 GCA_035286545.1 Actinomycetota bacterium
ACATGGACGGGGCCCAAGCTGCTCATCGCCGTCACGGCGGCTGCCCTCATCCTCTCGGCGTGTGGTGGGGCTTCCGGCTCGAACGGTGAGGCGTCACTTCCCGGTATCAAGGAGTTCGGTCTCACCGAAGAGGAGTTCGCCGAACATGTGGAGAAGACGCAGACCCTGATCGCGGAGTGCATGGCCGCTGCGGGCTTCGAGTACATCCCCGTCGACGTCAAGACGATCGAGGCGGCGCAGGCGCGGGTACGCAAGGAACCCGGCTACACCCGACGGACGTACAAGGAGCGATGGGGGCTCGCGGTAACGACACGCTTCGACAACCCCATCCGCGACACGGGTCTCGGACCGAACCTCGCGATCTACAACGGCCTCCCCGAGAAGGACCAGGTCGCCTACTTCCGGACCCTCTTCGGCAAGGACCCCAACGCGGACTTCGCCTTCACCCTCGACGAGGAGGACTTCTCGTCGACGGGGGGGTGCACCCGGGAGGCGGTCTCTCAGGTCTTCACGCCTGCGCAGCTCGAGGGCACCTACGTCAACCCGAAGGACGTGTTGATCGACGCCGACCCTCGGATCATCGAGGCGCACCGCAACTGGTCGAAGTGCATGCACGAGTTCGGCTACGAGTACGAGTCCGACCAGGACGAGATCATCGAGGAGTACCAAGAGCGCCTCGAGGAGCTGACCGAGGGAGAGGACCCTCGCACGCTGACCGGCGCCCGGGCGGAGGCGCTGCGCAAGCTCCAGGAAGAGGAGATCGCGGTCTCCCTCGCCGATCTGGAGTGCCAGATCAAGTACACCGACAGCATCTACCACGAGGTCGAGACCGAGGTGTACGGACAGCCGCTGGGATGAGGTCACAGGGCCAGGGACGATCGCTGCTCGTGGAGGGCAACCACTCGCGATCATGCTCGGCCGGAGGGGAGTTCCCGAGATGAAGCGACGGACGCTCGTGATAACGGTGGTCGCCGTGGTGATCGTATCGTCGATCACCACCTGGATCGCCAAGGAATGGATCCGCTCACCCGCAGAGATCGCTGCCCAAACCGCTCCACCGGCCGCCGCGCCGATCCTCGTCCCGGTCGTTGAACAGGTCCTGGCGACCAAGGTCGTGACCCGAGGGACTGGGCGTTACGGCTCACCTCGCGAGATCTCCGTCACACCCTCTGCGCTGAAGACGGGACCCCGTGTCGTCACCAGGCTTCCGAGGGTCGGTTCCCAGATCAGCGAAGGCGATGTGCTGCTGACGATCTCCGGTCGTCCGGTCTTCGTCCTTGACGGAACGCAACCCTCGTACCGGGATCTCGGCCCCGGCATGTCGGGCAAGGACGTCGAGCAGCTCGAGAAGTCTCTTGAGCGGATCGGCCTGGACCCCGGACAGGTCGACACGTTGTACGACGCCGCGACCGAAGGGGCGATCGAGGAACTCTACCGCCGGCACGGGTTCCAGCCCGTCGTGGCCACCGACACGCAGCTGGCTGCGGCGCGCCCTCTCGAGGCCGAGCTCGTCGACGGGGGCTCCCCATCGAGCGGCGTCCAGCTGCCTGCCGATGAAGTGATCTACGTGCCCACAACCCCCCTGCGGGTCAGCGCTCTGCCCTCTGGTCTCGGCGAGTCGCCCTCCGGTCCCCTGGTCACGGTCACGTCCTCCGACGTCGTCATCGACGGCCTCGTCCCGGTGGAGCAGGCCGGGTTGATCCACACGGGCGCGGAGGTGCTGATCGACGAGCCGGATCTCGGGATCAGCGCTCCCGGCCGGGTCACCCTGGTGGCTGAGCGGCCCGGAACGCACGGAGCCGACGGCTTCCACGTGTACTTCCGGGTGGCGGTGGAAGGGGACGCTCCGGCCGGCGTCATCGGCTCATCGCTCCGGCTGACGATCCCGGTCGAATCAACGGGGAGCGCGGAGCTCACCGTCCCGCTGAGCGCCGTCTCGCTCGGGCCGGACGGGGGGTCCCGGGTGCAGCGGTCCTCCGGTGACGCGTTCGAGATAGTGGCCGTCCGGACCGGTCTCTCGGCGGACGGCTACGTCACCGTGACGCCGCTCGGGGGGGTGCTCGCAGACGGCGACCTCGTCGTGGTGGGCTTCGAGGAGGGTGGCCCGAGCGGTGGCTGAGGTGATGACCCGCCCGATCGTCGCACTGGCCGAGGTCGGCCGAACGTTCGGCTCGATCGCCCCGGTGGTGGCGCTCCGCGAGGTCGACCTAGAGGTCGACGTCGGGGAGTGGGTGGCCGTCGTCGGTGCGTCGGGGTCCGGCAAGACCACGCTGCTCAACATCATCGGCTGCCTGGATCGGCCGACAACCGGCTCGTACCGGCTCGACGGGATGGATGTCGCGGATCTGAGCGACCCGCAGCGAGCCGGGCTGCGCAGCCGGGACTTCGGGTTCATCTTCCAGTCCTTCCATCTGTTGTCCTACCGGACGGTCCTGGAGAGCGTCATGCTCGCCGAGGTCTACAGACGTCGCCCGCGCGCCGGCCGGAGGGACCGGGCTCTCGCGGCCCTCGAGGCAGTGGGTCTCGAGGGCCGCGATGAGTTCCTGCCCACCCAGCTTTCAGGTGGTCAACGTCAGCGGGTCGCGATAGCCCGCGCCCTCGTCAACGGTCCCCGCCTGCTCTTGTGCGACGAGCCGACGGGGAACCTGGATTCGATCTCAGCCAAAGGCATACTCGAGCTGATCCGTGGACTGCACAGCCAGGGATTGACGATCATGATGATCACCCACGATCCCGGCGTCGCGGCCTGGGCGCAAAGGAAAGTCACGATCGCCGACGGCCAACTGCAGGGTTGACCGATGAAGATGCTGACCAGGGAAGCAGCCGAAGTGCGGACCGCGGAAGGCGTCCAGCCATCGCGGATGTGGTTCAGCGACCTGATCTTCGAAGCGTTCGCCGGCATCTTCGCACGTCCGGGGCGCATGTTCATGACGATCTTGGGGACGATGATCGGGCTGACCGCACTCGTAGCCACGCTCGGCCTCTCCCGGACCGCGAACGCCCAGATCATCAGCAGGTTCGACGAGCTCGCCGCCACCGAGATCACCGTCTCCTCCCGCCCGGCGGGCGAGGGACAGCCCGCGAACGAGCTGCCCTGGGACGCGTCGGAACGGATCCACCGTCTCAACGGGGTCGTAGCGGTCGGCACCCTGAGCGCCGTGGATGTCAAGGACGCGCTGGTCAGCGCGTCGCCGTTCGTCGAGCCCGGGCATCGCTCCGAGTTCAAGCTTCCGGTCGAGGCGGCCTCGCCCGAGCTGTTCACCGCCGTCCGCGCCCGCGTGCGCTCCGGCCGGCTCCCGGACGAGGGTCATTCCCAGAGAGCCGATAAGGTGGCGGTCCTTGGGCCGAACGCTGCGGAGCAGCTCGGGATCAACGGCGTCGCGAACCTGGAGTCGATCAGCATCGGCGACGAGGTCTTCCTGGTCATCGGGATCTTGGAGGGCGTCGAGCGCAAGCACACGCTGCTGAGCTCGGTCATCATCCCGGAGGGGACGGCTCGTGACCTGTACGGGCTGCGCGCGCCGCAGTCGGTCATCATGGAGACGGATGTAGGCGCCACGCCGCTCCTCTCGCGCCAGGTCGCACACGCGCTCCGACCCGACGCTCCGCTCGGTCTGAAGGTGACCTCTCCCCAGCAGCCGCAGCCCGTACGTTCGGGCGTCCAGAGCGACCTCGAGGTGCTCTTCCTCATGCTCGGCGGCCTCTCGCTGATCGTCGGCGCTATCGGGATCGCCAACGTGACCCTGGTGGCGGTCATGGAACGCGTCGGCGAGATCGGCCTCCGGCGGGCGCTGGGCGCGACGCGTCGTCACATCGCGTCCCAGTTCCTTCTGGAGAGCGCGACCTTGGGCCTAGTCAGCGGCGTTCTCGGCGCCTGTGTAGGCATGCTTATCGTGGTCGCCGTGGCTGCCTACCAGACGTGGACACCGGTGATGGACCCTATGGTGCCGATCCTGGCACCCCTGATCGGTGGTCTAACTGGCCTGTTGGCCGGCTTCTACCCGGCCCTGCGAGCGGCACGTCTGGAGCCGGTTGATGCGCTACGGGCTGGGATGTGAGGATCTCGTCACGCCGATGGCTGGGTACCGGTTGGCCGCGATGAGGTTGAGCTAGCGGGACCCGTTGCTGAGGTGATCGGGTCGCCCAGCGGAGCAACGACGGTCGCCGCGTCATCCGGATCCATGTCGCCGGCCGTGGGCAGAAGACGTCCAGCGCGGGGTGGTCCGGTATCCTCGCTCCCGCGAACGATCCGAGTGTTCAGGGGATCCCTTGCCCGTGGGAAGCGGATGGCGTTACGTGATGGCCTTGACCCTCGCGGCAGGCATGGCGGCGTCCGCGTGCAGTCCAGACAGCTTCGAGGATCTGATGGACGTCAGCGTGTGCGATCCGGGCTCGACGGCATTCTCACTGGAGATCGACAACCCGTTCTTCCCACTGCGTGTGGGACAGCGGACCGTGTTGGAGGGCGAGGAATCCGGGCAGCGCCTCCTGGTACGGGTCACGGTCATGGACGAGACCGAGACCGTGGCGGGAGTGGAGACGCGCATCATCGAGGAGTACGAGGCCAAGGACGGTCAGGTCGTCGAGATCTCGAGGAACTACTTCGCTCAGGCCGAGGATGGAACGGTCTGCTACTTCGGTGAGGAGGTCGACATCTACGGCGCCGACGGGGCGGTGGCGTCCCATGTCGGCGCGTGGCGGGCCGGCGAGGACGGCAACCAGCCCGGGATCTTCATGCCGCCCTCGCCGGAGGTGGGCCAGGCCTTCCAGCAGGAGATCGCACCGGGGATCGCTGAGGACCAGGCCAAGGTGATCGCGCTCGGCGGATCGACGCAGGTGCCCGCGGGAACCTTCACGGATACGGCGACCCTGCTCGACAGGAATCCTCTCGACGGCAGCCAGGGCACGAAGGTGTACGCCGAGGGCATCGGCCTGATCGTGGATGGACCGGCCGAGATGACGAGCTTCTCGGCGGGTGGGTAGGCCTACGTCGCCGGTCTCGCGGGCTGCCTGAGCCGTCGTCCCGGTGGCTCGTCCGAAGTCAGGCGTGGCAGGACGATCGAGAACCGGGCCCCACCCAACGGCGCGTCGCCCACGGACACGCTTCCTCCGTGCGCGGCGACGATGTCGGCTACGATGGCGAGCCCCAGGCCGGCTCCCCCGAACTCGCGGCCCCGGGCATCGTCCAGACGCGTGAACCTGTCGAACACGGTGCTCCGCATCTCTGCCGGAACACCGGGACCGTCGTCGTCGACCTCGAGCACGACCTTGCCGTCGGCTTCGCGAACGCCGAGCGCGATCACGGCGGTGGCGTATCGCGCGGCGTTGTCGGTGAGGTTGCGGAGCGCGCGTTGCAGTTGCTGGCCATCGCCGCGCGTCCTCGCGGCGGAGACGCCGGTGGTGTCGATACGGAGCTCGGTGACCTGCTTGAGCCGGTGAGCTTCCGCCAGCACGAGATCGTCGAGGTCCAGTGAGCGCGCGGTTAGCTCGAGGGTGTGCTCATCCGCGCGCGCGAGCAGGAGCAGGTTCTCGGCGAGGCGTTCTAGTCGCAGGTCCTCCTCGAGGATGTCACCGGCAACCTCGCCGACCGTCGTCTCGTCGGGATGAGTCAGGGCGACCTCCGCCTCATGGCGTATCGCCGCGATGGGGCTCCGGAGCTCGTGTGAGGCGTCGGAGATCAGGCGTCGCTGCCGCGTCTGGGCTTCGTCTAGCCGGACGAGCATCGCGTTCATCGTGTGAGCCAGACGCGCGATCTCGTCGTCCCCCAAGGGGAGCGGTACTCGCCGGTGTAGCTCGGCGGCCGAGATCTCGGCAACCTCTCGTCTGATCGACTCAACGGGGGCGAGCGCACGGCCCACGACCGCCCACGTCGTGACGCCCACGATGATCAGCAGCACGGGGACGGCGGCGAGCAGCACGTTCGTGATAGCCGCCGAGCTCTCCCGGACCGAATCGAGGCTGCGCCCAACCAGCACGATGAACGGCTCGCCTGCCGGACGCACGGCCTCAGCGACCACCATGAACGGATCGTCGTCCTCGTCCGGGATCCCTTGGATGATCCGGCTCTCGCCGCCGCCGAGATGCGCGAGCGGGGGCTCGCCTCGTAACCGCGGGGTCGATGCCACCACGAGCCCCGCGCTGTCGATCACCTGCACCAGGACATCCTCGTCATCCGCGATCTGAAGCGACTCGGGCGTGGTCCCTCGTGCCAGGAGCAAGGCCACCTCGTGCGCGCGCAGCTGCGCTGCGCTCCTCGAATCGCTCTCCAGCGCCTGCTGCGTGATCGCGACCAGAGCCAGCGACGCGCCGATCAGCGCCACGCCGACCACCAGGACCGCACCCGCGGTCGCGCGGGCTCGCACGGACCGGAGCGCGACCCGCAGCCGGGACCAGCGTGTACCCTCAGCCGCCACGAGCGTCCAATCGATAGCCGGAACCCCGAACGGTCTGCAATGCCTCGCGGCGGAACGGACGGTCCAGCTTGTCGCGCAGATGCAGGATGTACACCTCAACGATGTTGGGATCGCCTTCGAAGTCGTAGTCCCACACGTGGTCGAGGACCTCCCTCTTCGACAGGACGTCCCCCTTGCGGCTGAGCAGGAACTCCAGGACCGAGAACTCGCGCCGGGTGAGCTCGATCTCCGTCTCACCACGCCAGCAGCGGCGCGCCGCGGGGTCGAGCCTCAGGTCGCCCGCCACCAGCACCGTCGGACGCTCCCGTGCGCCGCGCCGCAGGAGCGCGCGGAGGCGTGCAAGCAGGACGAGGTAGGAGAACGGCTTCGTCAGGTAGTCGTCGGCTCCGCTGTCCAGCGCCTGCGTCTCGTCCATCTCGCTGTCCCTGGCGGTCAACATCAGGATCGGGGTCCAGTTCCCTTCCTCCCGGAGGGTCGAGCAGATCTGGAACCCGTTGACGCCTGGCAACATGATGTCGAGCACTATCGCGTCGTAAGGCCGTTCCCGAGCTACCGCGAGCCCCTCGATGCCGTTCATGGCGTTGTCGACGGCGAACCCCTCGGCCTCCAAGCCTCTCTTCAGCCCGGCGGCCAGGCCCTTCTCGTCCTCCACGACAAGAACTCGCACGCTGCCCCTCGGTCCATCGTGCGGGAACTCCGCTGAATCCCGGCTGAAGGATACCTGAAAGGGCTCCGCCGCGTAAAGGATCTGGAACCCGGCCCGGTCTACGCCTTGCGGAACGCCACTACGGCGTTCTGGCCGCCGAAGCCGAACGAGTCGCTGATCGCGAGGTTCACCTCGGCCTCGCGCTTCGTGTTGGGCACGTAGTCGAGATCGCAGTCGGGGTCAGGGGTCTCGTAGTGGATCGTCGGCGGGATCGTCGACGTGTAGATGGCCATGATCGAGGCCGCCGCCTCGACGGCGCCGGCGGCGCCGAGCATGTGCCCGGTCATCGACTTCGTAGAGGAGATCGCGACGCCATGGGCGACCTCCTCGCCAAGGGCCACCTTGATCGCGGCCGTCTCGCCCGAGTCGTTGAGCGGCGTCGATGTCCCGTGCGCGTTCACGTAGTCAACGGCTCCGGGGTCCTCGCCGGCGTCCTCGAGCGCGCGCCGGATCGCGATCGCCGCTCCGGTCCCCTTCGGATCCGGTGCGGTGATGTGGAAGGCGTCGTCCGAGGCGCCGTAGCCCGCCACCTCTGCGTAGATGCGCGCGCCGCGGGCCCGCGCCCGCGTCTCGCTCTC
>DATEDE010000309.1:0-19642 GCA_035286545.1 Actinomycetota bacterium
GACAGGATCGGCAGAACGACCACGAGCGACGTGTTCACCGAGCGCATCAGCACCTGGTTCATCGACGTGTTGGCCACGCCCTCGTAGGTGTCCTTGCCGAGCAGCGCTGTCGACTCGGTGTTCTCCTTGACCTTGTCGTAGATCACGACGGTGTCGTAGAGCGAGAACCCGAGGATCGTGAGGATCGCGATCACGGTCGCCGGCGAGACCTCGCGGCCGGTGAGTGCGTACACGCCCGCGGTGATCAGGACGTCATGGATCATCGCCGCCATCGCGCCGATCGCCATCTTCCACTCGAACCGCAGGGTGATGTACAGCGTGATCGCGGCCAGCACGACGATGAGCCCGACCAGCGCCTGCCGGGAGATCTGCTCGCCCCACGTCGGCCCCACCACCTGGGCGCTGATGTCGTCGGGGGCGATCCCAGCCTGCGCGGCGAGCTCGTCGATCAGCGCCGCCCGCTGCGTCGGGGTCAGATCCGTGAGCGCCGTGGTGCGGATCGATACCCGGTCGGCGCCAACGATCTGGACCTCGGCCTCCGAACGCCCGTACGGGTCGGCCGCGAGGATGCCGCGGATGTCCTCGACGCTCGCGTCGGACTGGAGTTGGTACTGGAGCAGCGCGCCGCCGGTGAAGTCGATCGAGTAGTTCAGCCCCCGCCAGAACAGGCCGATCAGCGAGAGCGCGATCGCGATCCCGGACAGGATCGCCCACCGCCGCCGGCGCTGGATGATGTGGAACTCCGGGTGCCGGTACCCCCGGAAGGTCTCCAGAGCGCTCCGTGCGCTCATCGGGAGCCTCCCGCGATCGCGGGTGCGGCCGCCGGCTCCCGACTCGAGGCCAGGTGGTCCGCGGCGAGCCCGGCCCTGATCCCGAACCACCGCAGGTTCACCAGGCGGTCGCTCCGGCAGAGCAGCATCACGGCCGGTCGCTTGAAGAAGTACACGACGAACAGGTCGAGCATCGTGGCCACGCCGAGGGTGAGCGCGAACCCGCGGACCGACGAGATCGCCGTGACGTACAGGACTAGTGCCGCGATCGCCGTCACGAGGTCGGCCGCCACGATCGTTCGGAACGAGCGCTTGAAGGCGGGTGCCGCGGCCGCACGGGGGGACTTCCCGGCGTGGACCTCGTCTTTCAGTCGCTCGAAGAAGACGATGTACGAGTCGGCCGTGACGCCGAGCGAGATCACGAGGCCCGCCACGCCGGCGAGCGTGAGGTTGTACGAGATCGTGCGGCCCGCAAGTGCCACGAGGCCCAGCGCGAGGATCGCCCAGATCGTCATGCCGATGAAGGCGACTATCCCGAGCACCCGGTAGTAGAGGAGGAGGTACACGACCAGCAGCACGAGCCCCGCAATGCCCGCCAACACGCCCTGCTGGAGCGACTCGTCGCCGAGCGTCGGGCTCACGGTCAGCACCTGCTGGGTCTCGAGCGCAACAGGCAGGGCGCCCGCGTTCAACTGCGTCGCGAGGTCCTTGGCGCGGGCCTCGGTGAAGCTGCCCGTGATGACGCCCGTTCCGCCGGTGATCGGGCTCTGCACCGTGGGCGCCGAGATGACCACCTGGTCCACGACGATCGCGAGCTGTCGCCCCTGCAGGCGCGTGGTCACCTCGGAGAAGGTGTCGGCCCCCTCACCGGTGAGGTCGAACGTTATCTCCCAACCGGATGCGACCTGCGTGGTTCCACCGGTGTTGTAGACGGCGGTGGCACCGTCGATCGCCTCTCCCGTGATCTCGACGGGGCCGAGCTTGTACTTGGTCTCGCCGTCCCTATCCAGGAACACGACCTCCAGCTCGGCCAGTGCCTCCTCGGAGCACTCGGGCGTCTGACGCTCGGTCTCGGTGCCGCAGGTGAGCGGCACCGACGAGTAGTCGGGGTCGGACGGGACCAGTGTGCTCAGAACCTCGCGCTCCTCGAGCCGCGCCGTCTGGCCGATGACCTGCAGAAGCCGCTCCTGCCCGGTCTCCTGCAGGCGCGCCTCGGCGCTCTCGCGCGAGAGGAAACAGCCCAGGTTCTCCCCCGCCGAGCTCACCACGCAGAACTCGGCGTCCGAGCGCCGGACCTCCATGCCGGCGAACAGGGCGTCGGCCGCCTCCTGGGTCGGCTCGCACGCTGCCCCCTCGTCCGAGGCCAGCGTGCTCCCGCTCGCGCCCTGCACGCAGAACGACTCCGAGCTCTCGGTGCCTATGCCCACCAGGGCCGCGTCGGCCTCCTCCCTGGTCGGGTAGCACGGGTCGGTCTCGAGCCCTGTGCCCGTCAGGCAGAACTGCTGCTGCACCTTGTCGACCCCGATAGCCCCGACCGCGGCGTCGGCCTCCTCCTGGGACCCGAAGCAGGGACCCAGCTCGGGCCAGGGGTCGCCGGTGAGACAGACCGAGTTCACGAGCGGCTCGACCGCTGCGCCGGCGATCTCGTCGTCGGCGGCCTGCTGCTCCTCGAAGCAGCTGTACGCGATCCCCTCCTGGTCCAGGATGCAGAACTGGGTCTTCGGTCGCTCCTGGATCGTCCCTCGCGCGAGACCCGGGATCTGAACCTCGATCGTGTTGCCGGTGACGAACAGGAGCGGTTCCGCCGTGCCGAACGCGTCGATCCGGCCGCGGATGTTCTCGAGCGCCTGGTCCATCACGTCGGCCGTAGTGCCATCGGGGGCCGAGAGGATCACGGAGACGCCACCCTCGAGGTCCAGGCCGAGGACCGGCCGGGTGCCGGTCGCGAACAGGGCGACCACCCCACCCACTAGTACGAGGACGAACATGATCGAGACCCACAACCGTCTGGGCTTCTTCACGAGCGGGTCCTCACGCGAGCTCCACGCCGTTGATCAGGAGCTTGAACCGGCAGTCGAGCACCTCCGCGGCGCGGCGACACATCTGCATGCGCCCGAGGAAGATCTCGAAGTACTCCATCACCTGGCTGATCTGGGTGTCGACGGTGAGCTCGAGGCTCACAGTCTTGGCGGCCGAGTCCACCCGCAGGAACGACTGCTCGGCAGCGAAGTTCACTCGGTCGTGGATGTCGAACTCGATCTGGCCGGACTTGCGTACGCGGCTGCGGTGCACGTCGGACTTGTCCGCCAGGATCACCGCGGCGGAGACGGGCGAGACCGCGTAGCCCTTCTCCTCCTCGTGGTTCGCGATCGCCGAGACGACCAAGGCGAGGTCGGCCGCGGGCATCCGGTCGCGGAGCGCGTGGTAGACGAGCAGTCCCCCGGTCTGGCCGTGCGCCTCTCGGGTGAGCATGTTCCCCACGTCGTGCAGGTACCCGGCGATGCAAGCGAGGTCCGCGGTGCGCGCGTCGAACCCGGCCCGCGTCAGCACGTTGAACGCGATGCGCCCGACGAGGTTGGCGTGACGGAACCCGTGCTCGGTATAGCCCAGACCCTCCATGACGCGGTCGGCCCCCGAGATGAACGCGGACAGCTCGGGGTCCTGCTGGATCTCCTCGAACGTGACGCCCTCGGAAGTGGTTTCGGGGGTCGCCGCAGGGGGAGCCGCTCCGGGGGCCGGCTCGACGCTCACGGCTCCTGGTCGACCTCGTCGTCCGAGTCGTCCGCCTCGTCGTACGCGTCCTCCTCGACGAAGCGCTGAGCGATGCCGTTGCGGACCATGCGCACCCGTGTACCGGGGGCGATCTCGACGGTCAGGATGCCCTCGTCATCGTCGATATCGACGATCGTGCCGAAGATGCCGCCGCTCGTCATGATGTCGTCGCCGACCTCAAGGGCCGAGAGCAGGGCCTGCTGGGCGCGCTGCCGGCTGCGCTGCGGACGGATCAGCAGGAAGTAGAACCCGACGATCATCAGGACCGGGAGCGCCAGGCTGACGAGCGAGCTGCCCGACTGGCTGCTCTCCTGGGCCAGGAGCTGGAAGACCATGGTTGGTGACGCCTCCTTGGGGATGACGAGGCAGCATACAGGCTGCGGTGGGGTTCGCCGCCGGCCGGGCGATGGGTTCGCCCTGGCTGGGCATCAGGCGAGCGGGAGCACCCCCTCGGGCGTGAGGCCTAGGTGCCGGTAGGCGCGCTCGGTGGCGATCCGGCCCCGCGGGGTGCGCTGCAGCAGCCCCAGCTGGAGCAGGTAGGGCTCGACCACATCCTCGACGGTATCGGTCTCCTCCCCCACGGCCGCGGCGAGCGTGGACAGACCGACCGGCCCGCCGCCGAACTTCGTCACTATCGAGCGCAGGATCGCCAGGTCGAGCTTGTCGAGGCCCACCTCGTCCACCTCGAATAGCTCGAGCCCGGCGCGTGCGACCTGGGCGCTGATCGCCCCGTCGTGGCGGACCTGCGCGAAGTCCCGCACACGCCGCAGGAGGCGGTTGGCAACGCGTGGTGTCCCGCGCGAGCGCCGCGCGATCTCTCCTGCCCCTTCGGCATCGACGGCGACGCTCAGGATCCCCGCGGAGCGGTGCACGATGGCGCCCAGGTCCGCGACGGAGTAGTAGTCCAGGCGCGGCGAGAACCCGAACCTCTCGCGCAGCGGGAGCGTGATCCTGCCGGGCCGGGTCGTGGCCCCTACGAGCGTGAACCGCGGCAGGTCCAGGCGGATGCTCCGCGCGCTCGGGCCCTTGCCGAGCACCACGTCGAGCTTGAAGTCCTCGAGCGCGGGATACAGAACCTCCTCGACCGGACGCGGCATCCGGTGGATCTCGTCCACGAACAGGACGTCGCCCTCCTGCAGGTTCGTCAGGATCGCCGCCAGGTCGCCGGGCCTGTCGAGCGCAGGGCCCGAGGTCGGCTGGAACGCGACGCCGAGCTCGTTCGCCACGATCCCGCCGAGCGTGGTCTTGCCCAGACCCGGCGGGCCCGAGAACAGGAGGTGGTCAACGGTCTCGCCGCGGGCACGGGCCCCGTCGATCAACAGCGCGAGCTGCTCTTTGATCCGCTCCTGCCCCACGAACTCGTCCAGGCGCCGCGGGCGGAGCGCGGCGTCGAACTCGCGCTCCTCCTCGGGCTCCGCGACGACGCCGACGATCCGCGGCTCGTCGGCGTCGTCGGAGCGAGGAACCTCGATGTCCTCGGTCACGTCGCGCATGAGCCTACGCCCGCCCAACGTGCTGGAGCGCCTCGCGCAGGAGGTCCTCGACGGGGCGATCGCCGTGGGTCGCCAGCCCGACCATCGCCTCGCTCGCCTCGGCCGGGCCGAGGCCGAGGGCCAGGAGCGCCTCGCGCACGTCGGCGAGCGGGCCGTCCACGATCACGAGGTCGCCGCCGAGCTTGTCCTTCAGGTCGAGCACGACGCGCTGGGCCACCTTCTTGCCGACGCCCGGCACGACGGTGAGTGCCGCGACGTCGCCTGAGGCGACCGCGCGCCTAAGCGCGTCGGCGCTCAGGACGGACAGGAAGCTGAGGGCGACCTTGGGCCCGACGCCGGTCACGGTGACGAGGAGGTCGAACAGCTCGCGCTCGTCTGTGCTCGCGAACCCGAACAGCGTCATCGAGTCGTCGCGCACGACCATCCGCGTGTGGACGCGCGCGCGCTTGCCGACCGGTGGGAGCTTCGCGACGGTGGAGGCCGGGACCAGGACTTCGTAGCCGATGCCGTTCACGTCGAACACGATCCGTGTGCCGGCCTTGTGCGCGACCTCGCCCTCGAGGAACGCGATCACGTGGCGGCCCTCGCTGCGCGCTTCAGGCGCGTCTGGGTGAGATGGCAAAGAGCGACGGCGACCGCATCGGCCGCGTCGGGGTCGCTCGGGACCTCCTTCAATCCGTGGAAGCGCGCGAGCGCGTCGCGGACCTGGGCTTTTTCGGCGTTGCCCTGGCCCGTGATCGCCATCTTCACCTCGAGCGGGCCGTACTCGTCGACCTCCAGCCCCGCCTCGGCGGCCGCGAGGAGGACGACGCCCGTGGCCCGGGCCACCTGGAGGGCGCTGACCTGGTTCTTGTTCCAGGCCACTCGCTCCACGGCCAGCGAGTCGGGGCGGTGCTCGGCGATCGCGGCGGTGACGGCGTCGTGGAGGCGTCGAAGTCGGAGGGGCTCCGGTAGGTCCGACGAGGTCCGGACGGTCGTGGCGAAGACGAGCGTGGGCCTCCGCTCGTGCCTGGCGACGGCCGCCAGGCCCATCGCCGACACGCCGGGATCCACCCCGAGCACGCACGAATCGAACATCCGTTCGCCGAGTCTAGGCGCGGGGCAGGACCTGAGCAATCACCTGGGTATCGAGAGCCGGGCCGATAGCCCGGCAGGACCGCGCCCGCCCAGCCCGTCAACGCGGCCGAGCGAGATCACGCTAGCCGCCACGTGGAGGATCGCGACAGCCCACCCCCGCAAGTGTACGAACCGGTGCCCATCCGCGATCCGCGGCTCGAGGGCCGCGGGCGCCACGACGGCATCCCGTCTATGCGTCACGACATCGCAACACGTGGTGTGACGCTGTTCATAGCGCGCTCGAACGGATGTTCATTAAGGTTGCCGCATGAGCACGTTGCGATCGGCGACGGACGAGTTGCGGGTTCAAGAGCTCCGGTTCCTGGGAGATGACGATCTCGCGTCGGACCTCGACGAGATCGAGCGCGCGGTGCGGGTGCTCGAGGCCGAGCGGGCCCGGCGGCTGTCCGAGTTCGAGCGCCGACGCGCACACGAGAGCGACGGGTTCCTCTCGGTCTCGGCATGGCTCGTCGCCAGACATCGCGTAGCTCCGAGCACGGCGACCCGACGGGTCCGCATGGCTCGGTCGCTGGAGGCGATGCCGCAGGCGGCGGAGGCCTTCTCGGGAGGCGAGCTCTCGGACGCGGCGGTGGGTCTGCTCGCCTCGGCGCGGGAGTCATTCCCCGAGGCGTTCGCCCGATGCGAGGAGGCACTGCTCCAGGCCGCTCGCACGCTACCGGTCGTCGCGCTCCGCAGCGTGATCGAGTACTGGCGGCAGTCCCAGGACCTCGCGGAGGCCGAGCGAGACGAGGACGAGCGGCTCGAGCGGCGCAACCTCGACGTCTCCCCCACGCTGCACGGGATGGTGCGGGTCGACGGCGACCTGGATCCGGAGACCGGACAGAGCCTAATGAGCGCGCTGCACGCCGTGATGGATGCCGACGCCCGGTCGCACCCGGGACCGGAGCTCCGGCGTCCGGGACAGCGGCGGGCGGACGCGCTCGCTCAGATCTGCCGGTCCTGGATGGACTCGAGCGATCGGCCGATGATCCTCGGCGAGCGTCCCCACGTGGTAGTCACCCTCGACCTCGAGGCGCTCGAGGGCCGGGCGGGCCGCTCCGAGCTCCAGGACGCGGGGCCGGTGACCCCGGAGTCGGCGAGGCGGCTCGCGTGCGATGCCAAGGTGAGCCGGGTGATCACGGACGGCGCCTCCCAGCCGCTGGAGCTCGGGCGTTCGAGCAAGGTGGTGCCGCCGTCGCTCCGGCGCGCGGTCACCGTCCGCGACGCAGGCTGCCGGTTCCCGGGGTGCGGGCGTCCGCCCGGCTGGTGCGACGCGCACCACGTGAAACACTGGGCCGATGGTGGTGAGACCTCGCTCGACAACGTGGTTCTGCTCTGCCGGCCGCACCACCGGGCGATCCATCGCGGGTTCGGGATCGAGATGGTGGACGGCCAGCCGACGTTCAGCCGGCCGGACGGGACGCCTCTCGACGACCGGGGACCGCCGTGACGGCCTACCCGAGCTCGGCCATCACCGACTCGGGGATGTCGAAGTTCGCGTAGACGTTCTGGACGTCGTCGAGCTCCTCTAGGGCCTCGAGCAACGCAAGGACCTGTTTGGCCTGGCCACCCTCGACCGGCACGGTGTTCTGAGGGAGCATCGTGAGCTCGGCGGAGAGCATAGGCACGCCCGCGGCCTCGACCGCGCCGCGCACCGCGGCGAACGCCGTCGGCTCGCAGGTGATCTCCCAGGTGCTCTCGGCGTCGGCGAGGTCGTCCGCGCCGGCCTCGAGCGCGAGCTCGAGCAGCTCGTCCTCGTCCGGCGCCTGGTCCTTCTCTATCTGGATCGAGCCCTTGCGCGAGAACATCCACGCGGTGCTCCCGGTCTCGCCGAGGTTGCCGTTGTGCCGCGTGAACGCATGGCGGACCTCCTGCGCGGTCCGGTTGCGGTTGTCGGTCAGCGCCTCGACGAACAGGGCCACGCCCCCGACCCCGTAGCCCTCGTACGTAACCTCCTCATACCGGGCACCGCCCTCGAGCTCGCCGGTGCCGCGCTTGATCGCGCGATCGATGTTGTCGCTCGGCACCGAGGCCGCACGCGCCTTGTCGATCGCGGTCGCGAGCGTCATGTTCGCCTTCGGATCGCCGCTGCCGCCCTCCCGCGCCGCGACCTCCACGAACCGCATCAGCTTGGCGAACTCGTTGCTGCGCTTGGCGTCGGCCGCGCCCTTCTTCCGCTTGATCGTCGCCCACTTCGAATGACCGGACATCTCACACCTTCCCGAGGAGGTACTCGTGGAGCCGCGTCTCCCCGACCAGCTCGGGGTGGAAGGACGCCACGACCAGGCTCCCCTGCTCGAGGACGACCGGTGCCCCCTCGTGGCGCGCCAGCACGCGGACGTCCTCCCCCACGTCACGGACGACCGGGGCGCGGATGAACACACCCCGAACGCGGTGGTCGACCCCTTCTACGTCTAGGTCGGTCTCGAACGAGTCGACCTGCCGGCCGTAGGCGTTGCGCTCGACCGTGATGTCGACGAGCGGGAAGAGCGGCTCGAGGCCGATCACGCGCCGGGCCATCACGATCATCCCCGCGCAGGTGCCCAGCATCGGCATCCCGGCGCGTGCTCTCTCGAGCACGTGCTCGACCAGTCCGGCCGAGACCGCGAGCTTCGAGATCGTGGTGCTCTCGCCGCCGGGGATCGCCAGGACGTCGACGCGCGCCAGATCCTCGGGCGTCCGAACCTCCACCGGGGCGGCCCCGAGGTCGGCGAACACGCGGCCGTGCTCGCGGAAGTCACCCTGTAGCGCGAGGACCCCGGCCTTCACGCGGCGCTACCAGCCCCGGGTCTGGAGCAGACCCTCCTCGCCGAGATCCTTGATGTCGATGCCTACCATCGGCTCGCCGAGACCGCGCGAAACCTTCGCGAGCACGTCGGGGTCCTGGAAGTGCGTGGTGGCCTCCACGATCGCGCGGGCGCGCGGCGCCGGGTCCTCGGACTTGAAGATCCCCGAGCCGACGAACACGCCGTCGACGCCGAGCTGCATCATCAGCGCCGCGTCGGCGGGCGTAGCGAGTCCACCCGCGGCGAAGTTCACGACGGGCAACCGGCCCTGCTCGGCCACCATCCGCACGAGGTCCACGGGGGCGCCGAGTTCCTTGGCCGCGCTCACGTATTGCTCGGGGCGCAGGCCCTGGACCCACGCTGTCTCCTTCAGGATCGTGCGCTGGTGGCGAACGGCCTCGACCACGTTGCCGGTGCCGGCCTCGCCCTTCGTGCGGATCATCGCGGCGCCCTCCGCGATCCGGCGGAGGGCCTCGCCGAGGTTCCGCGCACCACAGACGAACGGCACGGTGAACGCCCACTTGTCGATGTGGTGCTCCTCGTCGGCCGGGGTGAGGACCTCGGACTCGTCCACGTAGTCGACGCCGAGGGCCTGGAGGATCTGGGCCTCGACGAAGTGCCCGATGCGCGCCTTGGCCATCACGGGGATCGAGACCGCCGCCATGATCTCCTCGACCTTGGTGGCATCCGCCATCCGCGCGACGCCGCCCTCGGCCCGGATGTCCGCGGGAACCCGCTCGAGGGCCATCACGGCGCACGCACCGGCGTCTTCGGCGATCTTGGCCTGATCGGCGGTGGTGACGTCCATGATGACGCCGCCCTTGAGCATCTCTGCCAGGCCGGACTTCACACGGAAGGTGCCGGTCTCGCGCTCCACGGGTATCCCCCTCCTTCGAACGTCACGCACGTCGAGTGTACCGCCGGGACGCGGAGAGCAGGCCGCCGGTCGGAGCGCATGAAACGCTCGAGCGCACGGGCGTCGGCACGCATCCGTACGGGCGCCGACACCTCGGACCGGATCACCGATCCCATGGAGGACGCTGGCTCGGCGTCCCCCGCTCACATCTCCTCGAGACGCCTGATCCGCTCGGCGATCGGCGGGTGGGTGCTGAACAGCTTCTCCATCGAGCCCATCCCCTCGCCCTCGATCCGCGAGGGCTGGTTCATCCACAGGTGTGCCGTGGCGTTGTTCGCCGAGCGCATCGGGATCACGGCGCCCTCGGCGATCTTGCGGAGCGCGCTCGCCAGGCCGGGCGGGTATCGCGTGAGCAGGGCGCCCTGGGCGTCGGCCAGGTACTCGCGGTTGCGTGAGACGGCCAGGCGCACGAGCTGTCCGAAGATCGGCGCGAGGACCAGGAGCACGAGTCCGACCGCGAAGACGATCGCGCTCGCGCCGCCGCCCGAGTCCCTGCCACCTCCGCTACGGCGCCCTCCGCCCCACCACCATGAGCGCATGAAGAACTCGCTGATCAGGACGACGGCGCCGATCAGCGTGGCGACGATAGTGCCGACCAGGATGTCGCGGTCCACAACGTGTGCGAGCTCGTGGCCGATCACACCCTCGAGCTCGACCCGGTTCATCGCTTCCAGCAGCCCCTCGGTCACAGCGACCGAGGAATGCTCCGGGCTGCGGCCCGTCGCGAACGCGTTGAGCGCACGCTCGGGTATCACGTACACCTTCGGCTTGGGGATCCCGGCGGCGATCGACAGCCCCTCGACCATGTTGTGCAGTCGCGGCTGCTCCTGTGCGGTGACCGGGCGAGCGCGTGTGGACGCCAACACGATCTTGTCGCCTGAGAAGTAGGAGACGAGAGACATCACGATGGCCAACGCCACCGCACCGACGAGGCCGACCGGTCCGGAGGCGTAGAACATCCCGATCACGTAGCCGACGGCTCCCAGCAGCAGGATCGCGGCGACGATGAGCACCACCGTCTTGCGTTTGTTAGCGGCGATCTGTTCGTACACGCTATGGGAACTCGACGGTCGCGGGCCCGCGCGCCGGATCCTCGATGTCGAAGAACTCACGCATCGGGAAGTCGAACTTCTTCGCGACGAGGTTGGAGGGGAACGAACCGATCAGCGTGTTCAGTCGCATGACCTGGTCGTTGTAGAACTGCCGGGAGTAGGCGATCTTCGACTCCGTCCCCGAGAGTTCCTCTTGCAGGGCCAGGAAGTTCTGGTTCGCCTTTAGGTCCGGGTAGGCCTCGGCCACGGCGAGCAGCTGGCGCAGGCCAGCCGTGATCATGTTCTCGGCGCTCGCCTGATCGGGCATAGCCTTGGCGTCTATCGCGCGGGCCCGAGCCTCCGTGACCTTCTCGAAGAGCTCACGTTCGTGCGTCGCGTAGCCCTTGACGGTCTCGACGAGGTTCGGGATCAGGTCGTACCGACGCCTGAGCTGGACGTCGATCTGCGACCAGCCGTTGTCCACCCGCGTGCGGAGCGCCACGAGCCGGTTGTGGATGAGGATCCCCGCCCCCACCAGGAGGGCAACGGCCCCGATGACGATCCAGGCCCAGGTCGGCACGGCGGGATACTAGCGCGCCGCCGAGACGGCCCTGCGGTAGACCGCCTCCAGGCGTGGCGCGACCTCGTCCCACGAGAACGCTCGCGCGCGCTCACGCCCCGCCGTGGCGAGGGCGCGTGCGAGGTCGGGCTCGTCCAGGACGCGGCCGAGCGCTCCGGCCAGAGCTGCCGGATCATCGGGCGGGACCAGCAAGCCCTCCACGCCGTCGCGGACGACCTCGCGGTAGCCGGGGATGTCGGTAGCCACCACCGGGACGCCGGCGGCGAGGGCCTCGACGAGGATGTAGCCGAAGCTCTCCTGTCCGGTAGCCGCCGCCGCGAACACGTCGGCCGCCCCGTGGTACGGGTGCAGCTCCTCGTTGGGGATGACCCCGCGCATGAGGACGCGTGAGCGGAGGCTCTCGGGGAGGAGGTCTATCGCCCCGCGATCTCGGCCCTCGCCCACCACGACGAGCCAGGCGTCTTCCGTGTCGAGCGCGATCCGGTGGAAGGCTCGCACCATCACGGGGAATCCCTTCTGCGGGTCCAGCCGGCTCACCCAAAGGATGATGCGGCCGGCGGGCAGTCCCTCTGGACACGGGCCTGGGTGCGAGAAGCGTTCGACGTCGACACCGTTGGGGACGACCTCGATCCGACCACGGACGACCCGACGCAGGAACGCGGCGGCGGCGTCGGACACGGCAACCGAGATCGAGATCCGCCGATGGATCCTCCGGAGCAGGGGTCCGGCGAACTCCATCAACCGGGACCGATCGAGGTACGCGTGGAACGTCGCGACGACGGGGGCGTCCGCTGCGAGCGTCGTGAGCATCGACACGCTGGGCGTGAGCGGCTCGTGCACGTGGGCGACGTCGGGCGCGAACGCGCGTACGCGTCCGCGCACCTTAGCCCAGGCGGACGGCGAGAACGAGATCGGGGCGACCGTTCCCCTGTATGGAACGCGGACCGGCCGGCCCACGATGCGGACCCATGCCTCGGCCGCGGGAGCGCCTCCGGGCGCTAGGACCAAGACCTGATGCCCGCGGTCGCGTAGCACCGCGCCGAGCTGTCGGATGTGCACCTGCACGCCCCCGGGGGAATGCCAGTCGTAGGGGCAGGCGAGCAGGACCCTCATCGCCGCGCGGCGGCGGGCGCCTCGGCGGCCTCCCCCCACGCCGGTTGGAACATGTGCCAGTCGGTCGGCCGTGAGGCGATCGCCCGTTCGAACCGCTCGCCCATCAACCGCGTGAGTGCCGCGACGTCGGCCCGGAGGTCGCCGGTGCGCTCGATCTCCAGTGGACCTTCGAAACGGACCTCCCATCCATCCTTCAGCGTGTACGTGGGACAGCACAGGATCGGCGCACCCGTCGTGAGCGAGAGCAGGGCCGGACCCGCGGGGATCTTCCGAGGCGCCCCGAACATCTCCACCTCGATGCCGCGCCCCGAGAGGTCGCGGTCGGCGACCAGCGCAACCATGTGGTTCTGCGCCAGCAGGGTCTTGAGCTGCGTCCCGACGTGACCGGACAGTCCCACGACCTTGATCCCCATCCTCTGGCGATGCTTGACGAACAGCTCGAACAGGCGTCGCGGCTTCAGCTCCTCGGCGACGGCGGCGATCGGGTAGCCGTTCAAGCCGAACCACGCGCCGCCCACGTCCCAGTTGCCCGTGTGCGGAAGGACGCAGATGCAGCCCTTCCCCGCCCCCAGGGCCTCGTCCACGAGGTCGAGCCCAACTATCAGCGTGCGCCGGTTGAACTCCTGCAGCGACAGCGTCCCGATCGAGAAGGCGTCGAACCAGTAGCGCGCGTACAGCTCGAACGCCTCGCGCGTCGCGGTCGACACCCGCGGGTCGTCGACGTACGTGCCGATCACCCGGGCCTGGTTCGCGGCCACCGTCGCCCGCAGGTTGGGCATCGAGCGGTGGGCGATCCGGCCGAGCACCTCGAACGCGCGACGGCCGCTCTTCTGCGGCAGCGTCAACGCCAGCCACTCCATCGTGCGGTAGCCCCAGTACGCGACGGTCTCCTTGGCCGTCTCTTCACGGCCCCTCACTGCCGCTCCTCCTTCGCTACCTGGCTCGCCCGGACGCCGGAGGCGAGCAGCATCAGCACGGCAACCGCCCATACCGTCCACGTCCATCCGGCGATCAACCCCGCCGAGATCAGGCCGTACCGGAGCGCGGGGGTGACGATCCCCTCCTCGATCCCGTACCCGAGTGACCCGCCTCTCGCACGGATGTACGAGGCCAGGAACCCAGCGGCGAGTGCCGCCAGCGCGCCGGCCGCGAGTGTTGGGTCCTCGGTGCGGGTGACCCACACGACGGCGCCCAGCACGCATCCGTCGAAGAGCCGGTCACCGAAGGAGAGCAGGACCCGGCCCAGACGATCGCTCGGACGCAGGACCACCCCGCCGGCCACGAGCGCCAGGCCGGCGAGGAGCGCGGCCCAGCCCGCGGGTTCGGGGCGTAGGAGCAGCAAGAGCCAGGTCGACGCGACGATCGCCCCGGCGGCCGCGATGCACAGGAGCGGGACCACCGCGCGCTCGCCCACCTGCCCGTGCACGCTCACATCGACCACCCGCGCGAGCCTATCACCGGGCTCTCGGGCGACCTCCGGGGGGTCTCTTCGCGCGCGGTAGGATTCCGGACCCACCCGCGCGGCGATCGGAGAGCGAACTTGAAGACCTACGACGCGAGCGACATCCGGAACATCCTGCTGGTCGGCCACGGGGGCTCGGGGAAGACGACGCTGCTCGAGGCCATGCTGTTCACGGCCGGCGCCACCACCCGTATGGGCCGGGTGGAGGACGGCAACACCGCGAGCGACTTCGAGCCCGAGGAGGTCAAGAAGGGGATCAGCGTCTCGCTCGCGATGGCCCCGATCGAATGGAACGGCGTGAAGATCAACGTCCTCGACGCCCCCGGGTACGCGGACTTCGTCGGCGACGTGCGCTCGGCGATCCAGGCGGTGGACGCCGTCTTGGTGGTCGTCTCTGCGGTCGACGGCGTCGAGGTGCAGACCGAGGTCGCCTGGGAGCTCGCCGTCGAGGCTGGACTGCCGCGCGCGATCCTGATCAACAAGCTCGACCGGGAGCGCGCCTCGTTCCAACGGACGCTCGACCAGCTGGTCCGGTCCTTCGGGACGCAGGTGGCGCCTCTGGAGCTCCCGCTCGGGGAGGAACACGACTTCGACGGGGTGGCCGACCTGCTCCTGCAGAAGGCCTACAGGTACGACGGCAGCGCCTCGGCCACCGAGGGTGAGTGGCCGGACGACATCCACGGCAAGGCGGACCCGTACCGCGAGAAGCTCGTCGAAGCCGTCGCCGAGTCCGACGACGTGCTGATCGAGAAGTACCTGGAGGAGGGCGGACTCTCCCAGGATGAGGTCCTGCACGGCGTGAAGAGCGGGTTCGCGGAGGCGCGCATCGCGCCCGTGCTCTGCGCGGCCGCCGCCAGGCCGATCGGGGTCGACCGCGTGTTGCAGTTCATCGCCGACGAGTTCCCCTCTCCGCTGGACCGAGGCGGGATCATCGTGACCACGAAGACGGGCGAGAGCAAGGAGCGCGCCTGCGACCCTAGCCAGCCGCTCACGGCTTCGGTGTTCAAGACGGTGTCCGACCCTTACGTCGGGCACATCACGATGTTCCGCGTGTTCTCGGGCAAGGTCCGGCCCGACTCCCCCGTCTTCAACGCGACGAAGGGAACCGAGGAGCGGATCGGTCAGCTTTTCGCCCTGCGGGGCAAGGAGCACGAGAGCGTGCCCGAGGTGGCCGCCGGGGACATCGGAGCGGTGGCCAAGCTGGGCCACACGACCACCGGCGACACCTTCTCCACGAAGGACGACCCGGTGACGATCCCGCCGGTCCCGATGCCCGAGCCGCTGCTCGCGTTCGCGATCGCGCCCAAGACCAAGGGCGATGAGGACAAGCTGTCCACGGCGTTGGCCCGCCTGCGCGAGGAGGACCCCACCCTCCGCGTCGAGCGCTCGGACGAAACGCACGAGACGGTTATGTACGGGATGGGCGAGGCCCACCTGGACGTGATGATGGAACGCATGAAGCGCAAGTTCGGGGTCGAGGTGACCGCGCAGCCGGCGAAGATCGCCTACCGCGAGACACTGAAGAAGGCCGCGAGGGCCCTCGGCCGCCACGTGAAGCAGAGCGGCGGCCACGGCCAGTACGCGATCTGCAACATCGAGGTCGAGCCACTGCCCCGCGGCGAAGGGTTCGAGTTCGTCGACAAGATCTTCGGGGGCGCGATCCCCAACCAGTTCATCCCCTCGGTCGAGAAGGGCATCGTGAAGACGATGCAGCAGGGCGTGATGAGCGGGAACCCGATGGTGGACATCCGCTGCAGGCTCGTCGACGGCAAGTTCCACTCGGTCGACTCGAGCGACATGGCGTTCCAGATCGCGGGCTCGCTCGCGCTGAAGGAGGCCGCCGAGGCAGCGGGCGTCGTCCTCCTGGAGCCGATCGTGGAACTCGAGGTCGTGATCCCCGAGACCCACACGGGCGACATCATGGGCGACCTGAACTCCAAGCGAGCCAAGATCGCAGGCGTCGAGGCCGCGGGTGCCGGGAAGCAGCGCGTGAAGGCTATGGTCCCCCAGGCCGAGGTCGCGCGGTACTCGATCGACCTGCGTTCGATGACCGGAGGCCGCGGCGCGTTCTCGCTGCGCTTCTCCCACTACGAGGAGGTCCCGTCGCACCTGGCCGACAAGATCATCGCCGAGGCGCAGAAGGCCAAGGAAGAAGCCCAGAAGAAGTAGCGCGGGCTAGAGCATCGCCCAGGACGCCCGGCACCTCTGCCTCTAACCCGGCTGGCGGTGCAGGTCGGCGGCAGCTCACGCGCGGAACGAGAGGAAGTCCAGAACCAGCCGGTTGAACTTCTCGGCCTTCGAGACGTTCACCAGCTGATCGGCCTCGGCGAACACGCGCTTGCTTGCGCCCGGGATCTGCGCCACGAGAACGTCGGCGATCGCGTGGATCTCGCCGAGGTCCAGGTGGCCCACGACCACGAGCGTCGCGGCCTGGACGTCCCCCAGCCGCGTGACGGCCGAGGGCGGCACCTCCATCAGCGAGTCATCCATCCGGAGCACGTGCGCGTTGTCGAGCGCGATCTGCCGCACCCGCGGATCCGCGGCCGCCGAGGTCGGGGCCCACACCGCGAGCTCGACGTCGATCGCCCGCGCCATGTCGCCCTCGCGGACGGCCCGGTCGACCTCGTCGACCAGCGTCTGCAGGCCGGCGTCGTTCCACCGGTACCCGGTCAGGCCCGGGGAGACCACGACGATCGCGTCGGCGACGTCGGGGTACGCCAGCGCGAAGTCGATCGCGAGCTGCGCTCCCGTCGCGCACCCGACCAGGGCGCAGCGGCGGATGTCGAGCTCGCCAAGCAGGTACCTCAGGTCGCGCAGGTCCGAGTACGGCGCATCCGGGAAGTCTGAGCGGCCGTACCCTCGGGCGTCGTACCGGATGATGTCGTGATGCCGAGAGAACTCCTCGAACTGGTCGTCCCAGATCCGAGCGTCCCACAGGCCGGGGTGGATCAACACGACCGGGAACCCCTCGCCGGCACGCTCGAACCAGAGCCGGCCGCTCTCGATGTGCGCGGTGCCCTCGGTCATGGGTCGGCGAACCGGGGGGCGAGCTTGCGGTAGGTCTCCGCGAGCAGCTCCGGAAGCACTCGGGTCTCGCCAATCACCGGCATGAAGTTCGTGTCGCCGCCCCACCGGGGCACGACGTGCCAGTGCAGGTGCCCGGGGATCCCCGCGCCGGCGATGCGTCCCAGGTTCAGGCCGACGTTGAACCCGTGCGGGTCCGCGGTCTCCCGCAGCGCCCTGATCGAGCGCTGCATGAGCACGGCGATCGCCGCGTGCTCCGGCGGGGTGAGGTCCTCGAGCTCGCCAGTGTGGCGGGCCGGCAAGATCAGCAGGTGCCCCGGGTTGTACGGGTACTTGGCGAGCGTCACGAAAGCCAGCTGTTCTCGGGCCAGCACCCGTGCGCCCTGGGGGTCGTCGCCTTCGAGCAGCGCGCAGAAGACGCATGCCTCCGGCTCCTCGTCGTGGGCGGCCTCCAGGTACTCCATCCGCCACGGCGACCACAGCCGCTCCATCACGCGAACCGCGTCTGCGTGAGCCGGCGGGAAAGCGCCTCCTCGACCAGCGCGGCGGTGAAGTCCTCGAACGGCACGTCCTTGGTCTCGGTGCCCTCGCGGTCGCGGACCGTCACGGCGCCGGACTCGATCTCCTTGTCGCCGATCACCAGCACGTAGGGCGCTTTCGCGAGCTGTGCCGCGCGGACCTTCTTGCCGACCGTCTCGCTGCTCTCGTCGACCTCGGGACGCAGGCCGGACTCGCGCAGCCGAGCGGCGAGGCCGCGTGCGTGCTGGGCGTGTCGGTCGGCGACGGGCACCAGTCGCACCTGCTCGGGCGAGAGCCACAGGGGGAACGCGCCGCCGTAGTGCTCGATAAGCACGGCGCTGAATCGCTCGAGCGTGCCGAGGATCGCGCGGTGGACCATCACCGGGCGGTGGCGCTGGTTGTCCTCGCCCACGTACTCCATCTCGAATCGCTCGGGCAGGCCGAAGTCGCACTGGACGGTGGTGAGCTGCCACAGACGGCCGATCGCGTCGCGGAAGTCGAAGTCGACCTTCGGCCCGTAGAAGGCCCCCTCGCCCTCGGCGAGCTGGTACTTCAGGCCGCTCTTCTCCAGGGCGTTCGTGAGCGCTTCGGTCGCCCGCTCGGCCATCTCGGGCGTGACGATCGTTTGCCCCGGCAGGGTCGAGAGCTTGATGATGGGATCGGTGAACCCGAAGGTGCCGAGGATCTCGAGCGTCAGGTCGAAGACCGCCAGGATCTCGTCGATCAGCTGCTCCGGCGTGCAGATGATGTGCGAGTCGTCCATCGTGCCGCCGCGGATCCGGAGCAGGCCGTGCAGCGCGCCCAGGCGCTCGTGCCGGTAGATCGTGCCGAGCTCGGACAGGCGCATCGGCAGGTCGCGGTACGAGCGGACCCGCGTCTTGTAGATCAGGACGTGGAACGGACAGTTCATCGGCTTCACGTAGTAATCGCCCTGCTCGTCGCGCATCGGCGGGTACATGTTCTCGGCGAACTTCGCGAGGTGCCCGCTGGTCTCCCACAGGACCGAGCGCGCGATATGCGGCGTTACCACGAGGTCGTACCCGCGCTCCAGGTGCAGGTCGCGCACGTAGTCCTCGAGCTGCTTGCGGAAGATGCCACCCTTCGGGTGCCAGACCCACAGGCCGGGACCGAGCTCCTCGGGGTTCGAGAACAGATCGAGCTCGCGGCCAAGCTTGCGATGGTCGCGCTTCTCGGCCTCCTGGAGCCGCTGCAGGTACGCCCGCAGGTCCTTCGGCGTTGCCCACGCCGTCCCGTAGATCCGGGTGAGCATCGGACGACTCTCGTCCCCACGCCAGTACGCGCCGGCGAGCTTCATCAGCTTGAACGCCTTCAGCCGACCGGACGACGGCACGTGCGGCCCGAGGCACAGGTCGGACCAGCCGTCGTTGCGGTAGACGGTGACGGCGTCGCCCCCAGCGACCTCGCCCTCCTCGAGCGTCTCGACGATCTCGCGCTTGTACGGCTGGTCAGCGAAGCGCTCCAGGGCCTCGGCGCGGGAGAGCTCCTCACGCACGAACGGCTGGTCGGCCTGCACGATCTCGCGCATCCGGGCCTCGATGCGCTCGAGGTCGGACTCGGAGACCGCACCGGGGAGCTCGAGGTCGTAGTAGAAGCCGTCCTGCACCGGCGGCCCGATCGCGTACCGCGTCCCCGGCCAGAGGTCACACACCGCCTGTGCCATCACGTGCGCGGCCGAGTGCCGGAGCACGTGGAGCCCATCGTCCTCGGCCGCCTGCACCGGCTCGACCTTCACGTCGCCGGGCGGGACGAACGACAGGTCGACGAGCTCGCCGTCCACCCGAGCCGCGATCGCCTGGCCCGGAAGCACCGAGCCGACCGGCTCGCCGTCGGGGAGCTCCGTCGTGCGGCCGTCGGGAAGGGTCAGGGTGGGCATCGAAGGGCCATGATATCCGGCGTACCCTGGCGCCATGGCCTCCCACGAACCGGCGAAGGACAAGCCCGACGGCGTCGACGGCATGCTCGAGATGACCTCGAGGTTCATGGTGGAAGCCGCGAACGTGCCCGCGCCCTCCCGCCCGATCCGGCGCGTCCTCTGGGTC
>DATEDE010000310.1:0-9928 GCA_035286545.1 Actinomycetota bacterium
TCACGGCTGCGCGAGATCGGCGTGATGAAGGCGCTCGGCGCGGACCGAGGCGCCCTGTCGCGCGTCGTCCTGACCCAAGCGGCCTGGACCGTCGGCGCCGCGGTGGGCGTGGCGGCGGCACTGACGATCGGCGTCGGTTCGTTGCTGGCGCGTACCTCGTCGCCCGTCACGATGGCGCTCGAGCCCGGCGCGCTGGTCCGCGTCGCGGCGATCTCGATGGTCGTCGGCGCTGCCGCCTCGGTCGCGCCTCTCGTCAAGGTCTCGCGGGTCGACCCCGCGTCCGTCTTCAGGAGGTAACCATGCAGGCGCTGGCCGTGCGAGCCGAGGGGCTCGATAGGGTGTTCGGCGAGGGCGACGTCCAGGTCCGAGCCGTCCGGGGTGTGGACCTCGAGGTCCGGTCCGGCGAGGTCGTCCTGATCATGGGCCCGTCGGGGAGCGGGAAGACGACGTTGCTCTCGATGCTCGGCGCGATGCTTCGGCCGTCGCGCGGCCGCGTCGAAGTCGACGGCGTGGATCTCGCCTCCCTGCCCGAGAAGAGGCTACCGGCGTTCCGCGCGCGGCGCTTCGGCTTCGTCTTCCAGGACTTCAACCTGCTCTCGGCGCTGACGGTCCGCGAGAACGTGGAGCTCGCGCTCAACCTCGCCGGCGTCACTGGCAGGCCCGCGCGCGAGCGCGCCGAGGGGCTGCTCCGCGATCTCGGACTCGGCGAGCGCCTCGGGTTCCTTCCGGAGAAGCTGTCGGGCGGCGAGAAGCAGCGCGTCGCCATCGCACGGGCCCTCGCGAACGATCCGGCCGTCATCCTCGCAGACGAGCCGACCGCGAACCTGGACTCGAAGATCGGACACGAGATCGCGCGACTTCTGCGGCGCATCGCGAGCGCGGAGGGCCGGAGCGTCGTCATCGTTAGTCACGACACGCGGCTGAAGGACATCGCCGACCGCGTGCTGTGGCTAGAGGACGGTGAGTTCCGCTCGATGAGTGAGATGGTGACGGATCCGGTCTGCGGGATGGCAGTGGAGCGGGAAGCGACCCCGCACTTCGTCAGCGACGGGCGGACCTGGTTCTTCTGCTCGACCGCCTGCCGCGACGAATTCGCCACGGACCCGGACCGGTTCTCGGCCAGCGCGACGGTCGCCAGAGGAGGTGAGGGCTGATGGACCCCAGGCACGAGATCGTGACCAGACTCCGGCGCGTGGAGGGGCAGGTCGCCGGCGTCGGGCGGATGTACGAGGACGGCAGGTACTGCATCGACGTGCTCGATCAGCTCGCAGCAGCGCGCGCCGGCCTCGAGGCCGCGGCGCTGCTGATCCTCGAGGACCACGTGAACGGGTGCGTCCGGGAGGCGATGGAGGGCGACGGCGGACCGGAGCGGGCGCGGGAACTCGTATCGGCCGTTCGCAGGTTCGTGAGGAGCGTGTGAGGAGTAACGCCGTGTCCACGAAAGCGGGGTTTCGCCGGGGCGAGGGACAAAGGTGAACGGGCTCGGATCGTTGACCCCCGTCGAACGTACGAGGCGATTCTGGACTGCACACGGCCGCTCCGCCGACGAGCTGACCGTGCTGCACGCCTTCTGCGTCAACCCCGACGTGGCCTGGAGCCCGGAGCGCTTGTGCACCTGGTACGGGATCCGGATCGACCGGGCCCACCGGATCGTCGATGAGTTCGCCCGGTGCGGCATCGTGAGATCCGCGCAAGGCGGGGAGCGCGGCTACCGGTGGAACGACGCCCTCGATTGGGCGGTTCCCTGCACCCCCGCCGCCCAGAGGGTGGTGCAGGAACGGTGGGCCGCGGGGGCACGACGCACGGTCGTTGGTTACGGGGTGGGATAACCGCGGGGCGCCATGAGCCCGGATGGGGCACGTCAGCCGTCATCCGCTCCCTGGGCGATCCACGTCACGATGAGTTGGATCTGCTCCTCTGGCAGAGGCGGAACCGATGGTGGCATCTGCATCCCCACGGAGAGGAGGTGCTCGACGAGCTCGCTCTCCTCGGGCTTGCCCGGGACGACCACACCTTCCTTGGCCATGATCTCCTGGTAGGAATCGAGGCGAAGGCCGCCCGGCGGAGGGGAGTGCTCCGGAGCGACGACGTGCGGGCCGCCGTTGGCCAGGAAGATCGGGAGGACCTCCCGTGAGAAGCTGACCGGGCGGTCGAGCGGCATCGGCATCGGTCGCATCTCCATCGAGCTCCCGACCCGTGCCACCGCGGTGCGGTGGTAATCGATCGTCGCGGGCGGGGCCAACAGGTTCCCGTGCGTTCGCGGCGATCGCGCGACCAGGGCCACGAGCCCGGCGCCGATCACGGCGATGCCCGCTTGCGCGCCGAACGGCAGGGCCCTAGCGAGGAACGATCGACGCGAGGTGGCCCCGGGCGCTGGTGTCGTCGACCCCGACCCCTCGGCGACGACGGGGCGCCCGGGTCGAGCGATCGCCAGGACGCGCACGCCGACGAGCAGGTACGTCCCCCACACCACGCCGATCACGGCGGCCAGGATCCACAGGTTCAGCCAGGGGACCCGGAGGCCGACCGCGGGCGCGTAGAGCTGGGCGTCGCCCTGGACGTCCAGATGGGTGGATACGGACGCAGGGGCGAACCCGTCACCGCCGAGGAAGACCGCCCTCATCTCCACCTCACCCGAGGAACGCACCTGCGTGGTGAGGCTCGCGATCCCCTCCCGGTCTGTCGTGGCGACGCCGAGCGTCATCCACCCGCGGATCTCCTCTCCCCAGACGGCGGGGGCCTGGAACAGGATCGAGGCCCCACGGATCGGGCTGCCGTCGTGAGGGTCGGTGAGGGTGGCCCGTAGCGTGACGTGAGTGCCAAGCTCGGCCCCATCCGGGACCTCCAGCTCGATTAGAGGGACCTCGGCTTCCCCCTCGGCTCCCTCCTCGGCTCCCTCCTCGGTCCCCTCTTCTGTCCCATGCCCTGGCTCCGTCGCCCCCTGCTCCTGCACGGGCTCATCCGCCATGTCGCCGTGCCCCGAGGCGGTAGCCGGAAGCACGACGAGGGCCAGGGTCGCGGCCGCGACCGCCGCGGCGATCCGCACTGACGGCTTCATGGTCCGATCACGTCCGCCACCGAGGGCCTCCCGATCGGCGCGGGTACCGAGAGGGCGGTCGGCGCCAAGAGCGTCTCCTCGTGCTCCCGGATCTCCCAGATCGACAGCACCGGGAAGACCTTCACGAAGATCGCTATCAGGAGCGCGAAGAGCGCCAGCGATCCACCGGAGATGGCGAGCTCGATCCACGTGGGGAAGTACCTCGCGGGGTCCGGGTACGGCATCTGGGGGACCCGCAAGCTGGCCACGACGATGATGAACCTCTCGAGCCACATCGAGACATCGACGAGGATCGCGGTGATGACCACGACCATGATCGTCCGCGTCCGGCGGAACAGCATCACCAGCCCGGGAAGGAGCAAGCCGGCGAAGATGTAGAACCAGTACATGGGCGCGAACGACCCGGTGAAGATCTGGCCCAGGTAGATGGGGGCGCTTCCCTCGAGCTTGTAACCGGCGGTGACGAGCTCGGAGACGTTGAAGTAGAGCATGATCATCGCCAGGGCCGCGAGCAGGTACCCGAGGTTCACGAACTGGCGGACGGTGATGTACCGCTCCAGATGGTACGCGCGGCGCAGCACCGCCATGACGATGATCAGCGTGGCGATCCCGGAGAAGATGGCGCCCGCGACGAAGTAGATCCCGAACACCGCCGTGTTCCACCCGGTCCGCAGGGTCATCGCGAAGATCCACGACACGACCGTGTGAACCGAAACCGCCACGAAGATGATGACGATCATCATCACGCCAAGGGCCGCGGCGAGGTTCCGCTTCTGCTCCGATGACCCCGTCCACCCCAGCGACAGCGTTCGATAGAACCAGGCCTTGCGACGCGAGAGCGAACCGGCCAGCCGGTCCCGGCACGTCGCCAGGTCCGGGATGAGCGGGAGGTATAGGTACAGCACGCTGCCGACCAGGTACGTGGAGATCGCGAAGAAGTCCCACAGGATCGGCGAGGGCCACCGTCCGTACTCGATCACGTTCAGCATCCGGTCGGGCCGGCCGAGGTCGAAGATCGGGAACAAGGCGCCGACCAACAGGGCCACGACGGTGATGAACTCCGCCATGCGGGTGATAGGCGTCCGCCAGCCGGCCTTGCTGATGCGCAGCATCGCCGAGATGAGCGTGCCGGCGTGGCTGATGCCGATGAAGAAGACGAAGTTCGTGATGTACAGGCCCCACATCACCTTGTCGGCGGTGGCGGCCATCCCGGTCACGGCCAGACCCCGGCGGAGCTGGATCGAGTAGGCGTACGCACCGAGACCGACCAGCCCGAGCAGCACGAGGATCAACAGGTAGTACCCGGGGCCGGTGCGGCGCAGGGGCGCCAGCGCCGTCTCCTCGAGCAGGTCGGCCGAGGGCTCCGCGGGCGTCGAGCGCTGGAGGACGTCAACCATCGCCCATCGCCGCCTCGGACGCCGCAGGTATCGCCTCGAGCTTCGCGAGCTCGTCGGTGATCCGCCGCCACGGCCACTCCAGCCGATCCTTCATCAAGCCGCCGCCCGGGCTCTCCCACCCGGCGAACGCCTCGGACGCCCCTCCGTCCGTGGCGGCGTCCTGGCCGTGACCGGGGATGTAGTAGACGCGGGGCTCGGTCCCGAGCTCCTCCTTGTAGCGCCCGACGCCGTTCTCGCTCATCAGGCTCTCCATCGAGGCCATCCGTCGCCCGTTCGTCGCGATCCCCTCCTCGAGATCTCCCACGTAGATCGCCCCGCGGGGGCACATCTCGACGCACGTAGGCAGGCCGCCGGCCGACATGCGGTCCGTGCAGAAGTCGCACTTCATCACGGTCCCCTCGATCGCCGGGACCTGGGTCAGCACGTCGTACGGGGCGGACCGGACCTGAGGTGGCTGCACCGGTTCGCCCCAGTTGAAGAACCGACGATCGTAGGGGCAGGCGGCCATGCACAGCCTGCACCCGATGCAGCGCTCCTGGTCGATCAGCACCGTGCCCTCGGGGGCATGGAACGTGGCGCCTACGGGACAGACGTTCACGCAGGGCGCGTTCTGACACTGCATGCACGGCGCGGGCATGAAGTGGCTCCCGATGCCCTCGAGGTGCCCCTGCTCGAGCGCGTAGACCTCGATCCACTGCTGGCCCTCCGGCACGAACCGGGCCCAGTTGCAGCCCTGGGTGCATTGCGGTGGGACCCCCAGGCCGACGCACCCGTCGCACGCCCTCAGGTCGATCACCATCACCCATCGGCGGACGCGCTGCGACTCGCTCTCGGCGCCGTGCGTATCGCCCTCCATCTCCTCGCCGTGCGCCAACGCGGGATCCGGGAGGAGGGAGAGGGTCGCGGCCGCAGCCCCGGCGCCCTTCAGCAGGTCACGTCTGGAGATCGGCATCCCACCCAGCGTGCCGCCTAGCGGATGGGTGCGCTAGGGCCGCCCATCAGGGCCGGATGTCACGAGATGGCGGGCCCGTCGGGCACCCTAGAGCTCCCCCGGCGCGTGCCTGGCGAAGCGCGCGGCAGCCTCCGCTCGGCTGCCGACACGGAGCTTGGCGAGGATCCCGCTGACGAGGTTGCGTACGGTCCCCTCGGCCAGGTACAGGACCTCGCCGATCTCGCGGTTCGTCTTGCCCTGAGCGATGAGCTCCAGGATCTGCCGCTCCCGGTCGGTCAAGGCGTCCTGGGAAGGATCCCGGTCCGCCTTGAGCCGCGAGAGAACCACGCCCGTGACGGCGGGGTCCAGCAGCGAGGCGCCGGCCGCCACGCGCAGGATGGCCACCGCCAGGTCCTGCCCGGTCGTGTCCTTCAGCAGGTAGCCCGAAGCCCCCGCCAGGATCGAGGCGAGCACGGCGTCCTCGTCGGCGTAGGAGGTCAGCATGAGCACCCGCGTGCCGGGCAGCCGCGACCGGATCTCCCGGCACGCCTCGATGCCGCTCTCGCCCGGCATCCGAACGTCCATCACGACGACGTCGGGTCGGTCCTTCGAAGCGAGAGCCACTCCCTCGGCGCCGCTCGCGGCCACGCCCACCAATCGCAGATCCTTGCGCCGGCCGAGCAGCGTAGCCAGGCCCACCCGAACGACCTCGTGGTCATCCACGACGAGCACCGAGACGGTCACGTGACCGCCGCCTTCGGCCCTCCCGCGGGTGCTGCGATGCTCACGGTCGTTCCACGACCGGGCGCCGACTCGACGTGGAGCTCCGAACCGCACCATCGGGCGCGGTCTCGCATGTCGCGGATCCCCAGCCCGGTCGAAGGAGCATCCGGGTCGAAACCGGACCCGTCGTCACTAACCGTGAGGTGCACGATGTCGTCACTGGCCTCAACACCGACGGTCACTCGCGAGGCACCCGAATGGCGGAGCGAGTTCGCCACCGCCTCCCGAGCCACGTGGAGGATGTTCGCCGCCGTTGCGGCGGGGAGCCTCGCATCGCCGCACACGCCCAGCCTCAGTTCCGTCCGGTCGGTCGGGAACTCAGCAACGAGGCTCTCGAGCGCCGGACGCAGCTCCACGGACCGGTCCCCATCGCGAAGTCCATAGACGTACGTCCGGACTTCGCCGATAACGTGGCCGAGCGACGCGTGGATATCGTGCAGTGCGGCCGTCGTCTCTGACGCATCGGCGGTGGCGAGCTGGGCCGCGTCTTCGGCCTTCAGCCTGAGCCCATAGAGCTCCTGGACCACCCCGTCGTGCAGGTCCATCCCGATCCGAACCCGCTCCCGCGTCGCGGCCAGCTCCTGTTCCTGCTCGAACAGCCGGGCGTTCTCGAGCGCGATCCCGGCCTGGGTGGCGAACGTCTCCAGGGCCCTTCGATCCGAGGCTCGGAACCTGCCGTCCCGCGGGCCCGCCAGCACGAGCTCACCGAGGCGCGCCCCCCGCACGACGATCGGGAGCGCGAGACTCCCGCCCTCGCCTGGACGTGTCCCGGACTCCACCGTGCGCTCGCGCCCGGCCCGCACGTCGACCGAGGCGTAGGAGGCATCCGCCACGGTCCGGGCGAGCTCCGCCACCCGCTCGAGCACGCGATCGACGGAGAGATCACCGGTCACTGCGATCGCGGCTTCGCTGAGGGCCACCAGCTGATGGTGGAGCCGCTCCAGCAGCCGGAAGATCGCGAAGGAGAACGCAACCACCCCGACGAACAGTACGGCCCCCGAGAGTAGATGCTCCTCGAAATGCGGATCGGTGAGGCCCATGGCGGGCTGGATGACCCAGTGTCGGACGACCTCGAACCCGAACAACCCCGCAAGTGGAACCAAGACCGCGAGGACCTTGATGCGTCGAAGGTGCATGCACGCACACCCCCCAACAGCATGGAACGGCCAGGCATTCGACCCGAGGAGGGTCTGTCGCCCCCCTGAGGACGGTGCCAAGGTCCCGAGCCCGTCGGCGGCCGGCGCCCGGGTGAGGGGGCGCTCACTCAGGATGGATCGCGCTCACCGCCGAACTTGTAGCCGACGCCCCACACCGTGAGAACGTAGCGCGGGTTCAGCGGGTCATCGCCAAGCTTGTGACGGAGGTTCTTGACGTGTGCGTCGATGGTGCGTTCGGATCTCTCGAACCCGTCACCCTGAACCTCCGCGTTCAGCTCGGCCCTGGAGAGAACGCGGCCCGAGCCGGAAGCCAGGGCGAGCAGGAGGTTGAACTCGCTGTTGGTCAGGTCGACCGGCTCACCGTCGAGGAGCACCTCGCGCTGCGCGCGGTCGATCGTCAACCTGCCGCCGTCGAAACTCGCGCGGTCCAGGCTATCCCCCCAACGCGACCGGCGCAGGACGGCCTCGACGCGGGCCACAAGCTCGCGCGGGCTGAAGGGCTTCGTGACGTAGTCGTCGGCGCCGGCGCGGAAGCCGGCGATACGGTCCTCCTCGCCAGCCTTCGCCGTGAGCATGATGATCGGCACGTCGGAGCGGCGTCGGAGGGACCGTGCGACCTCCTCGCCGGGCAGGTCCGGCAGCACGAGGTCGAGCACGAGCAGATCCGGCCTCGCCCGTTCGGCCGTTTCGAGCGCGCCCCTGCCCGACTCGGCCAGGAGCACCGAGTAGCCCTGGTGCTCCAGGTACAGGCGGACCAGGTCGCGGATCTTCCGCTCGTCATCCACCACCAGAACGGTCGCGGTCTCCATCCGACCCCTCCAGACCCTCCCTCACTGCACGAACCCGTCGATCGCTCCCAGGACCTCACTGGCCGACGCATACATCGACGGATACTCCTTCTGCCAACGGATCTGCCCTGTGGCGTCGATGAAGACGAAGCCGTGGCCGGGCAGGTCGGCGTGCATCCCCTTGCCGAGCACTCCGTACGCTTCCGACACGCTCCCGTCGACATCGATCAGGTAGGGCGTGGTGATCCCGAAGCGCCCCAGCTCTCCCCGGACGCTCTCGACCGGGTTCATCACGACCGGGACGAGCGCGATGTCCTTCTCGGCAAGTTCGGCACCGGCCTTCTCGAGCTCGATCGTCTGGTAGAAGCACGCGTCGCAGCCGACGCCTTCGTTGAAGTACAGCAGGACGTTACGGCCGGCGTAGTCCGAGCTCGACACGTCGCCTCCGGCGGTCGAGGGCATCGAGAAAGCCGGTGCCTCCGTGGGTTCCACCTCGCCGCCCGAGGGTCCTCGGCCTCCGAGGAAGAAGAATGCCGCGACGAGCGCGATCGCGCCCACGATCCCAACCTGTCCCAACGACGGATCGAAGCGAGCTCGCCGCCGACGGGGCGCGGGCTTGCTCTTGCGCGCCACCGGTCGCTCGGCGCGCGCCTCAGTGGCAGGACGGGGACGTACCTGCCGGCTCGCGCTCGGCTGCGTCCGGTGACGGTTCCTCTTCTTCTTCGCCGTCTTCGTACTCATCAGGGCCCTCCGATGGCCTCTCGAGGGATGGAGCGCTCCTCCTGCCGCGGACGGCGGCCACGAAGAGCAGGACGGCCAGGGCGAGGAGGCCCAGGCCGAGGATGGGCTCAGGCACCGGGTCCAACAACCGCAGGACGTCCCCCGACGCGCTCGTGAGCCAGCGGCCGATCGCGATCTGGAACCCGGGCGCCCCGGTCGTGTTGCCGTTCGCGGCGAGGAACAGGACGAACCCGCCCATGAGGCCGAACGCGACCGCGACGGCGACGTTCATCGTGTTCGTGTTCACGACCCGGCCGAGGACCCTCAGCCGTACCGGTTTCGCCTGGAAGAGCCGCCGCCGCCCAAGCTCGAGCCGGTCCCACAGCAGCGCCATCAGGAACAGCGGGAAGACCATCCCGAACACGTACGCGAGTCCGAGGCTCGCGGCGCCGATCGTCGTGCCGGCGAGCGCCGACAGCGCCATCACGCCGGCCATCACGGGCGCGCAACACGACGACGCGACCCCGGAGAAGACGCCGAGCGCGAACACGCTCGCGGTGTCGCCACGTTCGATGTTCGGGGTACGGACGAACCTCGGCAGGCTCCACGAACGGCCCAGCAGCGCCAGGACCGCGAGGCCCAGCATCAGGAGCCCGCCGACGACGTACAGCTCCGTGTGGAACCGGCGGACCGACGTCATGACCAGCCCGATGCCAAGCGTCACAGGCAGCAGGACCGCCGCGAGGCCGAGCGCGAACACGAAGGTGAGCGGCAGGAGGGTCCACCGGCGGTTCTTGACGGCGGACGCGAGATAGGCGGGGAACAGGAACACGATGCAGCACGGGCTGAACAGGGCGACCGCGCCCGCGAAGAACGCGGCCAGGATGGACCCCGTAGTGAGCAGCGCCCCGCCCACTCACGCCACCGCCTTCGAGCGCTCGAGGTGCCTGCAGAGCTTCTTGCGCGGGAGGCGGCCCGCGCTGAACAGCTCGTCGTCCACCACCACGAAGGGCGGCAGCGGCGGGTGGAACCGCTCGAAGACCGCTCGACCCTCCTCGGAATCGATGGAGGTCTGGCGGATCGACAGCGGGTAC
>DATEDE010000311.1:0-18125 GCA_035286545.1 Actinomycetota bacterium
ACCGCGCCCCCGCCGCTGCCGCCGGCCACCGGCGCGAGCCTGCCTAGATACGTCTGGTCCTCCGGCAGCTCCTGGCCGGGGATCACGCCGGCGAGTATGCGCTGGAAGCGCTCGAGCGCCTCGGCCTGCTGGCGCTCGGCCCGCTCGGCCCGCTCGGCGAAGCGGTCGGCGCGTCCGGCCATCACCGCGCCCCACCCGAGGCTCGCGACGGCGACCATCGCCGCGACGACCGCGGCGGCCGCCATCCGCGCCCGTCGAGGGGTTCCCGGAGCCCCGGCGGCCCGGCGGACGCGGGCCACCACCCGGTCGCCGAGACCCTGCGGCACGCTCGCCGGCTCGAGAGCGAAGGCGAACATCGCCGCCGCCGACCCGAGGTCGGTCGCCTCCTTGCGGCACCCCGCGCACCACCGCAGGTGGCGCTCGACACGCTCGCGGTCCTCCGGCGCAAGGACGCCGACCGCGAGCTCGGGCAGGAGCTCCCGGACCTCGAGGCAGTTCACGGCCTCTCCTTGTCCTGGTTGGCGCGGCGAACCTTGATCAGTGCCGTCCGGAGCCGCGTCTTCACGGTGCCGAGGGGGATGTGGTCGGCCTCCGCGATCTCGCGGGCGGTGAGACCGCCGAAGTACGCCCTGGCGAGCAGTCGTTTCTCAGCGTCGGACAGGGACGCCAGGGCCCGGATCGCGACGTCGCGCTCCATGAGGACCTCGTCCTCGTCGGGCCCAAGGATCTCGGGTATCTCGTCGACCAGGATCAGGCGCGGCCGGGTCACGCCCGTCTCGCGCCGCAGCCGGTCGACCGCCAGGTTGTGGGCGATCGTCATGAGCCAAGTCGACAGCCGCCCACGGGAGGGGTCGAAACGCGCGGCCTTGCGCCACGCCGCGAGGAAGACGTCCTGGGTCAACTCCTCTGCCGCCTCCGCGCTGCCCAACAGGCGGAGTCCGAGCGTGAAGATCGGACGCGCGAACCGCGCGTAGAGCGCTCGGACGGCTTCTTCGTTCCCGGCAAGGAGCCCCTCCACCAGTTGCTGCTCCTCGCGAGCGAGGAGCGGTCCGTCGGGCCGAGGATCCAACCTCGTCTCCTTCCGGTGATACGGTCGGCGTGCCTGCGGAGGCTTGGCGCGCTGCGCGGCCATCATGCCACGCCACTCCCCGTTCGGCGCCCGGGCCGGAACGGTTGACTCCGGGCGCGCAACCGACCCGCCGGTGCGATGATGCCTGCATGCGGCACACTCAGCGCGGGTCCCTGGGTCGCACCCCGCGCACGCTCGTGATCACGCTCGTGGCCCTGTCGGCGCTCGCGCTCGGCGCCCCCCAGGCTCGGGGAAAGGAGCTAGCCGGCTCGGTGGTTCAGCTCAAGCTCGACGGGGTGGTGGACCCGTTCGTGGCCGACTACATCGAGGAGAACGTGGCCGCGGCGCAGGAGCAGGGGGCGCTCGCGGTCCTGATCACGATCGACACCCCCGGCGGGCTGGACTCCTCGATGCGGCAGATCACGAAGGCGATCTTGAACGCCGAGATCCCGGTCCTCGGCTACGTCTTCCCCGAGGGAGCGCGCGCGGCCTCGGCAGGCACGTTCATCCTGCTCTCTACGCATGTCGCCGCGATGGCCCCGGCCACCAACGTCGGCGCGGCGCAGCCCGTGGGGATCTCCGGGGCCGTCGCCTCCGAGAAGGCGGTGAACGACGCCGCCGAGTACATAGTGAGCATCGCGGAGCGCCATGGACGTAACGCCGAGTGGGCCGAGTCCGCCGTCCGCGACGCGGAGAGCGTCTCGGCCGAGCAGGCGCTCGAGCTCGGTGTGATCGACCTGATCGCTCCTGATGTCCCCACGCTCCTCGCCGACGTGGACGGGATGACCGTCACGGTCGCCGGCGGGCAGGAGGTCACGCTCGACCTCGAAGGCGCCACGGTCCGCGAGGTCGAACCGGGCCCGTTCGTCGGCCTCCTTCACGCGCTGCTGGACCCGAACCTCGCATTCGTCTTCTTCTGGCTCGGCCTGGCGCTCATCGCGATCGAGTTCTTCGTCCCCGGCGGCGTTGCCGGGACCCTGGGCGCGGTCATGTTCGTGCTCTCGCTCGTGACGCTCGGGATGCTGCCCGTGCAGCTGATCGGCGTGGTGCTCCTGATCGCATCGATAGTCTTCTTCGTGCTCGAGCTCATGCATCCGGGGGTCGGGCTCCCCGCGGTCGCCGGTGTGATCTGCGTGGTGCTCGGCGGGCTGCTGCTGTTCGACACGTCCGTACCTGGGGTGTCGGTGTCGCCGCTCGTGATCGTGCCGGTCGCCGCGTTCGCCGCGTTCTTCTTCCTGATCGTCGTGCGCAAGGCGATCGCGCTTCGAAGGTTGAAGGTGGCGAGCCGCGACGAGCAGATGGTCGGCCGGGAGGGCATCGTCCTACAGGACCTCGACCCCACCGGCGTGGTGCAGGTCGCTTCCGAGCACTGGACCGCCTCGTCGGTACGAGGTTCCCCCCGCAAGGGCGAACGCGTACGCGTCGTGCAGATGGAAGGTCTCCGGTTGAAGGTCGAGCCCGTGGAGGAGCCGGCGACGGCGTCCACGGAAGGGAGGGAACCGTGAACTGGGTCCCGCTGGCGATCGGTGTTGGCGTCGTCGTCCTGCTGCTGCTGTTGATCGTGCCACAGATGATCCGGATCGTGCGCGAATATCAGCGCCTGATGGTGTTCCGACTCGGGCGGGCGTTGGGCGCCAAGGGCCCCGGCCTCGTGATCCTGATCCCGTTCATCGACCGTGGCGTATGGGTGGACCTGCGCGAGCTCTACCTGGAGATACCGCACCAGACGGCGATCACCGAGGACAACGCGACCATCTCGATCGACTTCATCGTGTTCTACCGGGTAATCGACGCGGCGATGTCCGTGATCGAGGTCGCGAACTTCGCCGGCGCCGCGCAGAACATCGCGTCCACCACCCTCCGCTCGGTAGTGGGCGACATGATGCTGGACGATGTGCTGGCCAAACGCGAGACGATGAACGAGATCCTGCGCACGAAGCTCGACGAGGTCACCGAGCGCTGGGGCGTGAAGGTCACGAACGTCGAGATCCGCGAGGTAATGCCGCCGCCGCAGGTGATGGACGCGATGACCCGCCAGATGTCCGCCGAGCGCACCCGCCGCGCCGTGGTGACCGAGGCCGACGGCACGAAGCAGGCGGCGATCACGGTCGCCGAGGGCAACAAGCAATCCGCGATCTTGAACGCCGAGGGGGACCGCCAGGCCGCGATCCTGCGTGCCGAGGGGTTCGCGCTCGCGCTCACGCAGATCTTCCAGTCGGCGCAGGCGGTGGACGCCAAGACCATGAGCCTGCAGTACCTCGAGGCCCTCAAGCAGATCGGCGCCTCGCCTTCGACGAAGTTCGTGATCCCGATGGAGTTCACGCAGCTCCTGTCCGGCATCACCGACTACGCCGAGCGGACGTTCGGGAACGGCAAGGGCGAGGCGTCCGCGTAACCGGCGCAGCGTCGGGAACGCCTCCGCCGCCTGCGGTGTAGAGCGAGGTGACCGATCGGGTGGAGGGCCGTCCACTGGACGATGCCGAGCTCGTCGAGAGGGCTCAGGACGGCGACGTCGCCGCGTTCGGCCAGCTCGTGGAGCACTACCGGGAGGCGGCGTTCCGGACGGCATGGATGATCACGCGAAGCTCGGCCGACGCGGAGGACGCCGCGCAGGACGCCTTCGTGAAGGCGTTCTACGCGCTCGCGCGCTTCCGCCGAGGCGAGGCGTTCCGGCCGTGGATCCTGCGGATCGTCTCGAACGAAGCGAGGAACCGCCGCCGCTCGGCAGGCCGGCGCGAACGCCTCGCGCTCCGGGCGGAGAGGGAGCGCGGCCCGGGGGACGCGGCCCCGTCCCCCGAGGCCGCATCGCTGGCGCGGGACGATCGCGAGCGACTGCTTGCGGCGCTCGAGCGGCTGCCGGAGCGCGACCGGCTGGTGATCGCGTACAGGTACCTGCTCGAACTGTCGGAGGCCGAGACGGCCGAGGCCCTCGGCGTCCGGACGGGAACGGTGAAGTCGCGCCTGTCTCGGGGGCTCGAGCGGCTCCGGGCGGCCATGGAGGTGCCCGCGGATGGATGAACCGATGCCGATGAGCGACGAGGACCTACGCCGGGCGCTGGGCGCGCTCGGGCGGGAGATCGCCTATCCCGGCACACCCTCTATGTCTCCGGCGGTGGTGGCGCGGCTGACCAGCGAGCGCTCCGCGGGTCGCCGGCCGCCGTTGCCCGGGGCCGCGCTGTGGAGCCGTCGGCGGGTCGTCGTACTCGTGGCGGTGGGCGTACTCGCGGCGCTCGCGCTGGCCGCAGCGGCGCGACTCGCGATCGGCTCGATCCAGATCCGGGTGCAGCCGGGCGTGACGCCCTCGGCGTCACTGCCGCCGGTCGAGCCCAAGGCCCTCGGCGAGCCGCTGTCACCGGAGGCCGCGATCGCGCAGGCGGGGTTCGCGCCCGCGATGCCCGCAGGCCCGACGCCCGACGAGGCCTACCTGGTCGACAGCGGGTTCGGCGACCCCGGACTGCTCTTCGCCTGGCGGCGGAGCCAGACCTACCCGGCCCTTCCCGGCACGGGCCACGGGATGCTCCTGCTAGCCCTCCAGGGGGACGCGGGGTTCGTCGTGAAGACCGTGGACCGGTTCGACGAGCTCCGTCGCGCGACGGTCGCGGGTCGCCGCGCGTTCTGGATCCCGGTCCCTCACGTCTTTTCGGTCTCGACGGAGGCGGGGACGGAGACGTTCTCGGTAACCGGGAATGTGCTGATCTGGCAGGCCGCCGACGGCATCACGTACCGCCTGGAGACGACCCTCGGCCGCGCAGACGCGATCACGCTCGCCGAGAGCTTCTCCTGATGGGGATCCTCCGCGCGGAGACGGCCGGAGCGCGAACGCTACCTCGGAAGCGAGATGTTGTTCTGCTGGAGCTGGAGCGTAAGGTCGTGCGGGTTCGACGATGCCGCGAGCGCCGCCTCCACCGTCACCTTCCCGGCCTTCACGAGCTGCAGCAGGCTCTGGTCGAACGTGAGCATCCCGTAGTAGTTGCCCTCCGCGATGACGTCGTGGATCTCGGCGGTCTTCTCGGCGTCGGCGATGCGCTCGGAGACGCGGCCGGTGTTCACGAGGATCTCGTGGCACGGCACGAGCCCCCCCGCTTGCGCCGGCACCAGCCGCTGGCACACGATGCCTTTGAGCGCGCCGGCCAGCGTGAGGCGGATCTGCCCCTGCTGGTACGGGGGGAAGAAGTCGACGACGCGGTTCACCGTCTCTGTCGCGTTCACCGTGTGGAGCGTCGACAGGACGAGGTGGCCCGTCTCGGCCGCCTGCAGCGCGGCGCGGACGGTCTCGGTGTCGCGCATCTCGCCGATCAGGACCACGTCGGGGTCCTGCCGCAGCGCGGCGCGAAGCGCGGACAGGAAGCTCTCGGTGTCGTCACCCACCTCGCGCTGGTTGATCGACGCCGTCTCGTCGCGGAACAGCACCTCGATCGGGTCCTCGATCGTCACGATGTGGCACGGGCGCTGGTGGTTGAGGTGCTCGATCATCGCGGCGAGCGTGGTGGTCTTGCCCGAGCCCGTCGGACCAGTCACGAGCACGAGGCCGCGCTGCTCCTCGGCGAGCTGGCGGATCGCGTCGGGCAGCCCCATCTCCTGGAAGCTCGGACCGCCGAAGCGTAGCTTCCTCATCACCGCCGATATCGATCCGCGCTGACGGAACACGTTCACGCGGAAGCGGCCGACGTGCGGTACGGAGTGTGCGAAGTCGATCTCCCCGGCCGCCCGGAACCGCTCGACCCGCTCGGGCGGCACGATGGCCTCCGCGATCGCCGCGGCCTCATCGTTCGTGAGCGCGCTCCGCTGCAGCGGCACCAGCGACCCGGCGTCGCGGATCTTGGGCGGCGCCCCAACCTTCAGGTGCAGGTCCGAGCCGTCGCGCGAGACGAGTTCGGCCAACCAGGAATCGAGCTCCTCCATGAGGCCCGCGGGCGCGTGGCCGTTCGACGCCGCCGGCTGTGACGGGGCGTCTCGCATCTGCTCCGGTTCGATCAAGGCTGAGCATCCTCCCGGGGCCGCGCGCGACCGCGCGGACTACGTCCAGTAGCACTATCGGACGGTGCCTACGGGTTCCTGAGCCGGGAGCACTTCCCTGCCTGGCGGCGAGCTAGGTACGCCGCCCGCGAGCGGTCAGCCTGCAGGTGCCGCGCTCGGCGAGCGGCTCGAACTCCAGGAGCGCGAGGGGAGGCTTGAGGGCGCCGAGCATCCCCTCGATCAGACCCCGATGGATCGCGCACACGAGCTCGCGATGATCCTCGAGGAGGTCTCGGAACGGGCAGTCCCGCAGCGTGACCTCGACCCGGCCGGCCGATCCGCGGTGGAAGCGGGGGTCGAACCCCGCGCTCGCCATCGCCTCCTGCAACACCGCGAGACCGTGCCGGGCGGCCGCGCGGGTGCCCGGCTTCGGACCGCCGCGGATCGCGAGGTACTCACCCCAATCGCGCGCCAGTCCGACGGCGCGCTCGCGCGCTCGGGTGCCAGTGACCAGGCCCGCGAGGATCTCAGCCAGCAGGCGGTACTCGCGACCCTCTCCGGGCTCGCGCTCGACGGCCGAGTACAACGTCTGCGGTCGCCCGACGCTCGAGCCCCTGCGCACCTCGCGGCGCACGAGGCCGGCCTCCTCCAGACGGCGCAGGTGCGGACGGAGCGTGTTCGGATGCAGGGACAGGCGCGCGGCGAGCTCACGGATCGGCACCGGCCGGCCCGAGAGTCGGAGGTGGCGGTACAGCCGGAACCGCGTGTCATCGGCCAGCGCCTTGTGGATCTCGAGCGGGGTTGGCTCACGTGTGGACATCGACGGCTCCGAGGTCCGGACGTACCATGGGAGAAAGCACGGTTCGCACCGTGGGAAACAGGATAATCCCGGGAGGTGGTCCTTGGTCACGGAGGAACAGGTCCGCGAGGCGCTCCGGTCGGTGCTCGACCCCGAGATCGGCAAGCCCATCGAGGACCTAGGGATGCTGAAGGGCATCCACATCGAGGACGACCTGGTCCGGGTCTACGTGCTGCTCACGATCGCGGGCTGCCCCTTGCAGGACCGCATCACCCAGGACGTCACAGCCGCCCTCGCGCCCATCGACGGGGTCGGACGTGTCGAGGTCTCGATGGCCCCGATGAGCGAGGAGCAGCGCCAGGCGCTCGTCAGCACCCTGCGTGGGAGCGGGCCCGAACAGCGGACGTTCTTCACCGGCGCCGACACCACCGTCATCGCCGTCGCCTCCGGCAAGGGCGGCGTGGGCAAATCGAGCGTAACGGTGAACGTCGCGTGCGCGATGGCCGCCGAGGGCTACAGGGTGGGGATCCTCGACGCCGACGTGTGGGGCTTCAGCGTGCCGCGGATGATGGGCGTGCAGGGCAAGCCGGTCGGGTTCGACGACATGATCCTGCCGCTCGAGTCCTACGGCGTGAAGGTCATCTCGATGGGCTTCTTCGTTCCCGAGGAGACCCCGGTGATCTGGCGCGGACCGATGCTCCACAAGGCCATCGAGCAGTTCCTCGGCGACGTGTACTGGGGCGACCTGGACTTCCTCCTCTGCGACCTGCCTCCGGGGACAGGTGACGTGTCGATCAGCCTGGCCTCGTTCCTGCCCGGCGCCTCGATGCTGGTGGTGACCACGCCGCAGGAGGCCGCCCGCAAGGTGGCGGAGCGCGCCGGCAAGATGGCCGAGCGGACGAATCTTCGCCCGATCGGTGTGATCGAGAACATGTCCTGGTTCACGTGCCCCCACTGCGGCGAGAAGGAGACGATCTTCGGTCAGGGCGGCGGTCGCGAGGCGGCCGAGACGCTCGGCGTGCCGCTGTACGCGCAGGTGCCACTGCAGCCCGCGCTGCGCGAGGGCGGCGACGCCGGCAGGCCGATCGTCATCACCGAGCCTGACTCCCCCGCTGGCGAGGCCCTGCGGCGCGCGGCGCGCGAGATCGCACAGGCAACGCGCTCCAAAGTGGGCAAACCGCTCCCGCTCATGGCCAGGCCCGGGGCCGCGGCGTCGGCGGCCGGCCACCAGGGCCACTCGCACTAGACCTCGGCCGGCTCCCGTCCGCCGGGCGAGCGCGATCGCGCGCGGATCGCCCACACGAGCAGCGTCGCGACGCAGAACACCGAGACGGCCAGGCCGGTCCACTGGCTGCCGGTGAGACCGAAGACCTGCTTGTCCACGCGGAGATTGTCCTCCAGCACCCGCGTGGCCCCGTAGACCATCCCGAACGTGAGCGTGAGGATCCCCGCCTGGCGCGGCCGACGGGACAACCCGTAGAGCAGCAGGAACAGCAGCGTCGCGAAGATCATGTCGTACAGCGCCGTCTGGTGGACGCCGACCCCGGTGCCCAAGACCTCGCCGGTCGCCGACGTGAGCGTCGCGTTCTGGTGGGTGATCGTCAGGATCTGACCGGCCTCGAGCGTCCCCCGGCAGGTCCCCGGGATCGTCGTGCAGTCGAACCCGGCAAGGTTGCCGCCCTCGTAGGCGAAGGCCAGGAGCCACGAGGTCGGCTTGCCGATGTGGTCGCCGATGATGAGATCGCCGATCCTGCCGAACGCGATGCCGAACGCGAGGCCGATCACCGCCCCGTCCATCACCTGGAAGAACCGGTAGCCGTACCGACGGAAGCGGGGAACATTGATGAGGACCGCGCCGGCGATCCCGCCGAGGAGCGTGAGCCCGCCGTTCCACAGCGCGAGCGCGTCGGCCACGCCGTCGAACTCGGACCAGTGGCCGATCACGTAGAACAGGCGAGCGCCGATGATCGTGCCGATCAGGGCCCAGAAGACCATCGTGTTGATGTGATCGAGCTCGACGCCGCGCTTGCCCCCCTCGTGGCCCAGGATCCAGGCGCCGAAGAGGAACCCGATCGCTATCCCGATGCCGTGCGGGCTGATCGCGAGATCGCCGAACACGTGGATGCGGTCAAGGACGGGCCAACCGATCTCGGCGAGCACGGCCCGAGTCTATCGGTGGCCGTCGAACAGGGCGGCCACGGCCTTGCCGAGCAGCAGGCCGCCCGCGACGTCGGCAGGGTAGTGCACGCCGACGTAGGTGCGCGAGGCACCGACCGAGGCCGCCAGAGCGTCTAGGGCGGTCCGCGCCAGACGGCCGGCGCCTAGGTCCCGAGAGGCCACCGTGACGAACGAGAGCAGGACGGCGGGGTGGCTGCTGGGCCAGGAGGTGGCCTTCGGGGGGTCTATCAGCAAGCGTGTGCCCGCGGGATCGGCCTCCCAGGGTCGGGGGCGCATGAAGAGCTTCTTCAACCCCTGGCCCGCGAGCCACGTGAGCGAGGCGGCCGCCAGGGCACGCCCGGCGGCGCGGGGGCGGCCCGCGGCGGCCACCACCCCCGCCGCGGCCACCGAGGCCCAGATCGAGCCGAGCTCGGTCGTCCCGCCGAAGTAACGGTCGGCGACGGGTCCGCGATCGGCGTTGCCGGCGCGGAACGCCTCCTCGTCCAGCTCCCTCCCGCGACCACCCGAGGTGGCGACCCCCAGTGCCAGGGTCGCCCCGGCAAGGGCGAGCGTTCGGGCGAGGGATCGGGTGCGCACGGCCGTCACTGTATGCGAGGATGCGCCGACCCGAGTCCGCGGGGAGGCAACCGATGAGACGTGAAGGCGATCCCGGCGAGGGCGACGGGATGGGCCGACCGCCCGTCCAGAGGTCCGGACCCTCAGGCAAGTGGATCGCCATCATCGTTGCCGCGGTGCTCCTCCTGATCTTCGCGATCCAGAACTCGGAGCGGGTGGACGTCGACTTCTTCGTCATCGACACGAGGGCGCGGGTGGTCACGGTGATAGTTGTCGCCGCGGCGCTCGGGTTCGTGATCGGCTTCTTCGTCGGGCGACCCTCGCGCTCCGAGCGCAAGGCGATGAAGGACTAACCGCCCGAGGACCTGTACCGCTCCTCGATCTCGTGCTTCTGCGCCAGTGTTCCGTGGCGGAGCGCGAGGTCGGCACCGCCCATCCGTGACAGGCTCCTCGTCGCGAGCTCGCCGAGCGGTCCGCCCCGGAAGTGGTACTCCACGATGTGCTCGAGCAGGCTACGACCGCCCGAGAGCTCCTCGACCACGGAGGTGACGGTCGCGTCCATGAGCCCCGTCAGGCGGATCACGGAGTAGCGGGGCGGATCCCACCGGAGCACCTCGCCCTCGACATCCGTATGGAACGCGAGGAAGCGCATCTCGGTCAGGTACCGTGTGCCCTGCTGCAGGCCATCGGCCGGAACGCCCTCGACCTTCGTGATGTGCCTGTTCCAGTGCGGCAGGTTCCTGGGATCGGAGATCACTTCCCAGACCGCCTCGGGCGGCGCCTCGATCACCAGGTCGATCTCGACCGTCGTCACGGGAGCATCACCGTCCCCGAGGACCATCCGCGCCACCACACGAGGCGTTCGGGCCGGACCCGAACCAGGGCGGCGCCCGCGCTCTCGATCCCGGCACCGGCGATCACCGCCTCGGCAGAGCGGGTGCCCGACGTGAGCTGATCCATCACCGCGATCTCGCCCTGCCCACGGACCATCGCCCCGACCATCTCGCGCGCACGCCACCAGGAGGCCCGATCGACCTGGAGCGCGGCGGGCGTGGTCGGGGCGGTGGCGCCCGCGAGTGCGAGGACCTCCTCGGACAGGGCGGCGTACACTGCCGCCCCGTCGGCGAGCCAGCGGGTGGGGAGCACGAGTGGGCCTTCAGGCGTCGAGAGCCCGAGCGCCCCGGCCCCCGACGTCCCGAGGCCGGAGGAAACCTCGTCGGGCAGGAGCGCCAGCGGCGGATCGCCCGTCCGTGCCGCGCGGAAGCTCGAAGCGCCCCTGGTCTCGGCGCCCCAGTCGCCCCAGACCGAGACCAGGTCTTGGCCATCCAGCACCACCGATCGCTCGATCGCGAGCTCGGCGAACACGCGCCCGGGCGGGGTCCAGGCGAACGGGACATGGTGCGCGTCCATGGCGTACCCGGCGAAGAACCGCGCGTTCTTGCGCGTGAACCGGGCACTCGCGAGCGCGATCAGTGGACCCTCCCGTAGCGAGCGGCCCCATGAGCCGGGATCGAGCAGGTCGTACATCGTTGCGGTCCCGGCGAAGCAGACGGCGAGCTCGCCCGCCCGGACCAGGCCCGCCACCCGCGGATCGGCGCTCCACGCTCTCGCCTTCACCGATCCGCGGGAGGTCGTGACCCATACGCGGTCGCCCGCGGTGGCGAACACCGTCGGCGTGACGTGGGGACCCTTCGGCGTCAACGCGGCGACGTGGCAGAAATCACCCTGCTCGAGCACCCGGCGGACCGGTGCGGGCACAGCGACGGTCACGCCGCCTCCGAGCGCACACGCACCACCGGGAACGCCAGCATCAGCCCGGTCCAAGCAACGTGGCACGCCAGGCACGCGGCGACCCCGCCCGTCCACCAGAAGAGGGCACACCACACCGCCCCGCCGACGACGGCCCCTGCGGCGATCGCCAGGTTCCGTGAGAACGCGTTCGCGAACACGAACGCTCCCCACGCGAGGACCGCGGCCGGGAGCATCGCGCCGCCGAGTGCGTCCCCGAGCTCGAGCTGAACGAACCCGCGCCAGAACAGCTCCTCGCCGGGCACACTTAGCCCGATCGAGAGCACGAGGGCCACGCCGAGCGAGAGCCCGCCCTGCCGCTCGTACATGGCGACCGAGTGCCGCCGGAGCAGGTCCCACCGACCCGCGATCACGAAGAAGATCCGCGTCGCGATGTAGAGCGCCAGCCCGAGCGCCGCGCCGACGGCCATCGCCGTTGAGGCTTCGACCTCCGGTGACCACGGCGGCGGCCCGGCGAGGAGCGAGGCGACACCCAGGCTCGCGAGCACCGGGGTCATCCAAGCCCAGACGCTCGCGCCGTTCGACACACGCCACCACGCGTAGGACTCGAGCCCGATCCCCGTGGCGGCGGCGAGGAGAGCCTTCATCTCGCCTAAGGCAGGAACCGCACCTTGGCGGCGAACTCGGCGGTCAGCGCCGTGATCACGGCGAGGTAGAAGAAGCCCGTCGCGGCCTGCACCGCCGAGGAACGCTCGCCCTTCAGCGTGAGGCGGATCATCACCGCGATCAGCGCGGTCGTCGCGACCATCCCCAGCGCGATCCACGACGCGAGCCCCGCCGAGGTGAGCAGCGGGTTGAACTGCGAGGAGGCGTCCGTGGGCTCGAACCCACCGAGGATCAACGCGGCGCCCTCCAAGATCACGCCGGCCAACAGCAGGTTCGTGAAGCGGTCGATCGGCGCGCGCTTGAGCCCCCGGTCGGTGAGGTACCAGTGGCCCAGCAGCAGCCCGTCGATCACGGCACCCAGGAAGGCGGCGCCGGCGAGCAGCTGCAGGAACGCCACCGCCCACGACCCCTCGGCCGTTCCGGCCATCGCGACGAGCATCGCGACCCCGACGGGGACGGATGCGACCCCGACGGCGCGGGCCGCCGCGTGACGCTTGGCGAACATCAGGCCGACCCAGACCGCGTTCACCAGCGTGAGCATCAGGGCCAACCGAACGGACCACGCGCCTGCTTGGCTCCCGGGAACACGGGCGGCTGCGGCGGCACCCCATGCGGCGAGGGACAGCACCGCGAGGATCGAACCGGTGAGGGTGAAGAAGCCGTGCTTGACCTCCTTCCACAACGGGGTCACGAACAGCAGGAAGAGACCGCCGGCCACGGTCTCGGCCAGGACGAGTGCCGTCACGCCGGCCGGCCCGCTCACGTCTGCCCCATGTCGCGGCAAGCCTACCCGCGCACCGACGGCCGCCCCTCACCGAACCGAGCGACACCCGGTAGGCTGGCCGGCCGATGGACGACTGGCGCTCCTACGACTCGGTCGCCGAGACCTACGCGCGGATCCACGCGCCCCGTCTGGCCGAGCCGGCGCGCGACCTCGTCGCGCTCACCGGCGTCGGCGCCGGGCAGCGCGTGCTCGACGTCGGGACCGGGACCGGGGTCGCCGCCACCGCGGCGGCCGCGGCGGGTGGAGCCGTGATCGGCATCGACGAGGCACACGGGATGCTCGTGCAGGCCCGCGCCGCCGACGGCGGGTTGCGCCTGGCCGCGGCCGGGGTCATCGACCTGCCGTTCCCCAACGCGACGTTCGACACCGTGCTCGCGAACTTCGTGATCGCGCACTTCACGAAGTACCAGACAGCGCTGCACGACATACTCCGCGTGCTCCGTCCGGGAGGGCGCATCGGCGTGACCGCATGGTCCGACGGCCAGGACGACCTCACTCGGGCGTGGCTCGAGATGGTCGAGACGGTGGTCCCCCGCGAGGTCCTGCAGCCCGCGATGGACGAGCGCCTGCCCTGGCGCGACCGGTTCCGAGACAGGGCGGCGCTCGAGGAGACCCTGATGACCGCCGGGGTGCGTCAGGTCCGGACCGAGATGCGCACGTACCGGTTCCGTTACGCCCTCGACGAGTACGTCGAGGGGCTCGGCACATGGGCCACCGGGAGGTTCGTGCGTTCGATGCTCGGGGAGTCCGGGTGGAACGCGTTCCTGGAGCGCGTCCGCGTCGCGTTCGCCGAGCGGTTCGCGGACCCGCTGAACGACCGGCGCGACGTGCTGTTCGCGACCGGAGTGAAGCCCTAGGACAGTTCCAGGCGGCGGAACTCCTCCGCGTGCTCGACGCCGGCCCCAACGCCGGCCTCGCGCGCCTCCTTCTCGAGCTCCTCCTCGAAGAACGCGATTCCCTCGGCGAGCTGGCTCGCGTGCGCGGCCAGGGCGTCGATCTTCGCCTGGAGGAAGCCGGTGATGTCCTCTCTGTGCGTGGGCTCGTTCGTCCAGCCGAGCCAGACGTCGGTGACGGAGTGTGGCTCGAGTCCCTCGGACAGGTGCTCCGAGAAGAAGTGCGGGTTCCCGGCGCCGGGGAAGACGGCATCGAGCGAGATCACTCCGGCGGTGCGGTGGTCCGAGTGGTTGTAGTAGCGGCTCTCGAAGAACCAGGCCGTCGGGTCGCACGAGACGACCGTGGTCGGCCGAAGCTCGCGGATCGCCCGGACCACCTCGGCCCGTGTTCCGACGTCGTTCTCCAGCTCGCCGTCGTGTACGCCCAGGATCCGGACGCTCGACAGCCCCAGGATCCTGCCGGCCGCCTCGGACTCGGCGGCCCGCGTGGCGGCGAGCTCGGCACGGTCGCGCGCGGCGTCGCTCGAGCCGCGGTCGCCGTTCGTGAGGATCAGCAGGTGGACCTCGCGCTCGGACGCGGCCCACTTCGCGAGCGTCCCGCCGACCGAGATCTCGGCGTCGTCGGGATGTCCGAAGACCGCGAGGACCGGACCCTCCGACACGTGCCTAAGCCTGGTCGAGGACGTAGCGGACGAGCGCGCGGACCGGCGAGCCGGTCGCGCCCTTCGGGCAGTAGTCGCCGGCCTTGTCGTGGAACGCCGGGCCGGCGATGTCCAGGTGCACCCAGGGCGTGTCGCCCACGAACTCGCGCAGGAACATCGCCGCGGTGATGGCGCCGCCGTAGCGCTTGCCGACGTTCTTGATATCCGCGACCTCCGAGTCGATCAGGCGCCGGTACGGCTCGTGCATCGGCAGCTCCCAGCCGGGCTCGCCCGCCTCCTCGCCGGCGACGAGGACGTCGCGGATCAGGTCGCGGTCGTTCCCCATGGCGCCCCACAGTTCGTCGCCGAGCGCCACCATGCACGCGCCGGTGAGCGTCGCGGTGTCGATGATCACGCGGGGCTTCTTTTCGGCCAGGTACGCGAGGGCGTCGGCGAGCACCAGACGCCCCTCCGCGTCGGTGTTCAGGACCTCCGAGGTCGTGCCGCCGCGGTGGCGGAGCACGTCGCCCGGGCGGATCGCCGAGCCACTCGGCATGTTCTCGGCCGAGGGGATCGCGGCGATGACGTTGACCTTCGGCTTGAGCAGCGCGATCGCGCGCATCGCGCCGAGGATCGACGCTGCGCCGCCCATGTCGCACTTCATCCACTCCATGCCGCTCGCGTCCTTGATCGACAGGCCGCCCGAGTCGAACGCGATGCCCTTGCCGGTGAGGGCGATCGGCGCGCCCTTGCCGCCCGCGTACCGGAGCTCGATCATCCGCGGCGACCGGACGCTCCCCTGCCCCACGCCGACGATCCCGCCGAACCCGCCCTTCTTCAGCTCGGCGTCGCTCCAGACCCGGCACGTGAGGCCGACCTGGCGGGCCATCGCCTGGGCCGCCTTCGCGAGCTCGGCGGGCGACAGGTCCAGCGCCGGCGTGTTCACGAGGTCGCGCGCCCACGCCTGCGACTCGGCGATCACCACGCCCCGGCGGATCGCCTCACGCGCCGCTTTCGCGTCCGCCTTCGCCACGCCCACGAGCGTGACCTTCCCGAGCTTGGCCCCGTTCGCCTTCGATTTGTAGCGCTCGAACCGGTACGAGCCGAGGAGCAGTCCCTCGACCGTGGCCTGGAAGGGATCCGCGGCCCCGCGACCCGTCACGATCTGCGGCAGCGTGGTCGCGACGCTCTTGCGCTTCGCGAGCTGGCCGGCGACCCTGCCGATCGCCCGACGGCACGCGTCGGCGTCCGCGTCATCACGCTTGCCGACGCCCAGGAGCAGGACCGCCTTGGGGGCCAGACCCTTCACGCCCGTGTTCGGCATAAGGAGCGACTCGCCCCGCTTGCCCTTCGCGCCGGTCGCCGCGAACAGGCCGAGGAGGTCGAGCCCCTTGACGTCCTTGACCCCAGGGCCCGCCTCGGGACCTTCGAAGACCGGGAGGACCAGAACGTCCACGGCGAGATCGGCGGGGCTCTCGTTCGAGAAGGTGAAGGTGGTCACGGTCGCTCCTCACTGGCTGTGGACGGCAACGCCGAAGTCTACCCGGAGCGATTCGCTGCTCCCGGCGCATGGTGTCCGTCGTGCTGCGCTGGTCCTTGCCTCGCTCCGTTAGCAACTCGAGCAAGCCGCGTGTTTGATCCGGGTCCTTGCAGCCCTAGAGCTTCCTGAATTCGAACGCCGCAGACGGCATTCCAGCGCCGAGCGTTATCGAGAACGTGCCCAGCGCAGCGAGGCATGCAGCGACCGCCTCGGCTGAGCCCAGTCCTATCAGCGCAGCTATGCCCGCGCCTGCTGCCGCCAGGGTGGTCGTCTGTCCGCGCTTCTGGCTCGACGTTGGTTCGCGCCGGGCGGCCGCGGGAGCCACACGCGGCGCGCGTAGATCACCGATAGAAGACCGACCACGGCACCGACAACCGCCCCAGCCGCCAACCAGGTTGCGAGACTCAGCGACTCGTTCTCGGCTGGCGCGCTTCCCCCGAGAAGGGCGAGACCCCAGGCCACCACACCCGCGGCGACAAGCAGCCCTCTCGCCTTCCAAGGGGATGGCGACAGCAACCTTGAAGGCAACTCCGGAGCACCTCGTTCGTAGGTACGTGAATACGTGAGGTCCTTCGCGAGCCTAGACCAGGGGGCCTCGGTGATTCGGGTGCTTCTCACATAGTCCCCGAAAGCCCAGCTCGGCGCCGAATCGCGTCGACGTGCAAGCCGGCGGCTACCATCTCGCAGATGGAAGCACGAGACCTGCGCGATCTGGTCCGGTTCGACGAGGACGGGCCTCGGCACGAGACGGTGTTCGAGTCCGAGCACCTTTGGTCTGAGGTCGTGAACCTCGACAAGAACCAGAGCCTCGGGACGATCCGCGATGACGACTCGGACGCGATCGTGCTCGTGGTGACGGGTAAGGTCGTCGTGCAGGTGGACCGCAAGCGCAAACGGCTCGAGCAGTGGGAGACGGCGCTCGTGTCCGCCGGCTCGGAGCTGTTCATCACGAACGCGACCGGCGACCCGGCCGTGGTTCTGCTGATCGCGGCGCCGCCGCCGGTCCGGCGCGCGGTGACCGAGTAGCGAGTCGTTCGGCGCGCGCTACCGGTTGCGGATCCAGCGTTCGAGGTCGCCGCGATGGACGACGCCGAGGATGAGGACGGTGCGTTCCTCCGCGAGGACGTCGTACATCACGCGATGCTCGCCCACCCGAAGGCGGTGGAACGTGTCCCGGGCTCCCTGGATCGACTTCACCCTCTTGCCGCCGATACGCCCGGGCTTCGCGACCTCACCGGCCAGCTTCTCAAGGGCGCCACGGACCCGAGCCTTCGCTTCGGGCGACAGCTTCTTGAACGCCCGAACGGCGGCGGGCGCCAGCCGGACTTCGTAAGGACTCAGTCGAGATCCTTCAGTCGCGTCGTGCGACCGCTCGCGAACGCTGACCGGCCCGCCCGGCGCATCCGGATGTACTCGTCCGCGTTGGCCAAGACCAGGTCCTCGGCGTCCTCGATGGGAAGCAGCACGGCGGCAGGCCGGCCGCGCTTGGTGACGACGTAGGCAGCACCGCCCTCGACCTCCTCGATCACCGCGGAGGCGGTCGCCTTGAGCTCCTTCACACCGATCTCACCCATCGGACGGGCCTTCCTTCTTGTGACTACTTAGGTGGTCACCTTAGCACGCTGACGCGGTGATCGAGTAGCCGACTTCGGCAGTAGCAGAGTCAGCGCGAACGCTACCGCGAAGCTCGGCAGGCTCGCGCCGAACCTCGAGTTCAGCAGCGGAAACGGCAGCCCGACGCCCTCGAACGCCGAGCGCACCGCGTCGACCCAGCCCTGCGGGCCGGTCGGCGCGCTCCAGTGGTAGACGACGAACCCGGCCGCCCACGGCGCGAACGCCGACCATCGCCACTCCGGCGCCGCGAAGGTCTCACCTTCAACGAAGCGGCCGCGACGGCGGACGAAGTAGTCCGCGAGGAATACGGCGGCGAGAGGCACGAACACCGAGCCGAGCAGGAACAGGAACAGCTCGTACCGCTCGATGCTGAACGCGAGCGCGATCACGAACCCGGCCACGCCGACCGCGAGCGAGAGCCCTCGCTGCGGGACCTCGGGTGCGACGTTCTGCGTTGAGACCGCGGCCGAGTAGATGTCCGCGAACGCGTTGTCGCTCTCGCCGACGAGCAGCGCGAGCAGCACGAGCCCGCCGCCGGCGAGCGTCACCATCGACAAACCGATCCCGAGCGGGTCCGCTCCCGCCCCCGCCGCAAGAACGAGCAGCGCGCCGAGCGCGTAGAACCACACATTGCCCGCGAGGTACCCGAAGTACGTCCCGAGCGCCCCCCGCGAGCCCGGC
>DATEDE010000312.1:0-3026 GCA_035286545.1 Actinomycetota bacterium
GAGGGCACGTGCGTGATGCACATGGCCTCGCTGATCCTGCCCGAGGTGCCGGTCCTGTTCCTGAACACCGGCTTCCATTTCGCGGAGACCCTGGCGTTCAAGGAGCAGCTCACCGAGAGACTAGGCCTGAACGTGGTCGAGCTCGTCGGCGAGCACACGGTCGAGTCACAGACGGCCGCGTTCGGGCCCCGTCTCTATGAACGGGACCCAGACCGGTGTTGCCACATCAACAAGGTGGAGCCGATGCTCGAGGCGCTGCGCGGGCTCGACGCGTGGGTCACCGCCTTCCGCCGGGACTCCTCCCCGACGCGCGCGAACGCGCCGATCATCGACCGCTACGAGCTCGAGCCCGGTCGGTTCATCGTCAAGGTGAATCCCGTCGCCACCTGGACCCGTCAGGGAGCCTGGGCGTATCTGAAGGAGCACGACCTCCCGCACAACCCGTTGTACGACCTCGGCTACGCCTCGATCGGCTGCGCGCCGTGCACGAGGATGCAGCTCCCCGGCGAGCCGGAGCGCGCCGGTCGCTGGGCCGGGCTGTCGAAGTGGGAATGCGGGATCCACGAGCGCGAGGCGCCCTCGTGACCGGAGGTCCGAAGCTAGGCGACCACCCAGAGAGCCTCGGGCGCCAGCATGACCTCCAGCCGCCGGTGATCGCCTAGCGAGTCGCCGTCCACCTGGACGGGGAACGGCGTCGATGAGGTGACGAGCACGTCCTGCGCGTCGTGCACGTAGTCGATGTCCTTGTTGCGCACGTGCCGCGCCGAGCCGAAGACCTGCCACGCGACCCTGGGGACCGCCCGGCGCGGGAGCTTGCGGACCGAGATCACATCCAGGCCGGTGTCGAACGAGGCCTCCGGGGTCATCCGGATCGGGCGGTCCTTGTAGTAGCTGTACGGGTCGGTCCGGCCGACCATCACCGAGAGGGAGGGCAGGGCCGGCCCGTCGTCGATCCGCACCTCGAGATCCGCGCGGCGTCCCGCGTAGCCGACCAGCAGCTCCCACGCGACGGCCCGGAACGCGGCGCGATCGAACTTCGTCTTCGTCGCCGGGAACTTGGCGTCCATCCGCTTCATCGCCGCGGCGTCTACGCCGGCGCCACAGTTCACGGCGAAGAAGCGGCCGTCGGCCACGCCGAGCGAGAGCTTGAACGCCTCGTCGTCGAGCGCCTTCGCGATCAGCACCCCGGTCGCCTCGGCCGGGTCGAGCGGCAGCCCGAGGGCGCGCACGAGGATGTTCGTCGCGCCCCCCGGCAAGACCCCGAGCGCGGTCTCGGACCCGGCAAGAGCGTTCACCACCTCGTTGATCGTTCCGTCGCCGGAGAAGACCACGACGAGGTCGATACCGTCGCTCGTGGCCTGTGAGGCAAGTTCAGACGCGTGGCCCCGCTCCTTGGTCTCGGCGACCTCCAGCCGGAAGTCCGCCGACAGGGCCTTCTCGATCACCGCGAGCACGGGTTTGGAAACAGTGCGGGCGACGGGGTTGACCACGAGAAGGAGTCGCTGGAAGCGCATCGGGCCCCGCGAGTATGTCAGGAACCGGCCGAGCGGGCTCCACCGCCCGAGACCGGCGGCAGGAGGGCGACCTCCTCCACGCCGGCGAGCTTCGTGGAGGGGTCGGCGCGTTCGCCGTCGACGACGATCGATCCCGCACGCGCCACGCGTTCGAATCGCTCGCCGTAGCGCGCCGAGAGCGCGTCAACGAGCTCGGCCACCGTGGCCCCCTCTGCCTCGACGTGGCTCGAGCCCGCGAGGTCGCGGAGCGCAGCGAACAGACGGACCCGGACCAGCGTCATCGCAGGTCAAGGCTATCGTCCGGAACGCCGAGCCTGTACCCTCCGAAGGATCGTGGCCCCGATCGTCCTGCTCTCGGATCGCTCCCCCGACGAGGTCCTTCCCGCGGCCTCGGCGCTCCTGCTCGACCTCAAGACCGAGCATCTGTCCGTTTCAGCGGTGGGCGACGTGCTCGCCGTGCTGCCCCAGGCCGTGCTGGTCGACGCGGCCGAGAACCCCGGCCAGGGTCACGCGGTGCTCCGCGCGCTGCACGAGCGCCGGCCACGGGTCCCCGTGCTTGTGGTGCTGGAGCGGGGGGACCTCGAACGGTTCCGATGGGACGAGGTCGCGGACGAGCTCCTCTTCCCAGGTGCCCCCGAAGCCGAGATCCGTCTGCGCCTGGCGATGCTGCGGCGCCGCTCGGGCGCCGTCGAGGACGCCACGGTCCGGCTCGGACCGCTAACGCTGGACGTGGACGCCTACAGGGTGAGCCTGCTCGGGCGCCCGCTCGACCTCACGTACAAAGAGTTCGAGCTGCTGCGGTTCCTCGCCGAGCGCCCGGGCCGCGTGTTCACGCGACCGGCCCTTATGCGCGAGGTGTGGGGCTACGACTTCTACGGCGGCACGCGGACGGTCGACGTCCATATCCGCCGGCTGCGGGCCAAGCTGGGGCCCGAGCACGAGGGCTTGATAGGAACCGTCCGCGGCGTGGGCTACCGGGCAGCGGACCTCTGAGGCGCCAGTCGAACCGCCGGTAGGCGTCGCGCGGTAACGAAGAGTTAACGCGCCGGAAACGGGTCAGTCGCCGGGCGACACCTACCCTGTTGAGGTCCAGCGACACGAAGGGGGAAGCGAAGGGATGACCACGCCCAAGGAGGTCCTGGCCCTGGCCAGGGAGTCCGGTGCCGAGATCGTGGACCTGCGGTTCTCGGACCTGCCCGGGCTCATGCAGCACTTCTCCATCCCCACCCACGAGCTCGACGAGGCGAGTTTCGAAGACGGCCTCGGCTTCGACGGCTCGTCGATCCGGGGGTTCCAGGAGATCCAGGAGTCCGACATGCTCCTGGTTCCCGATCCCGACACGGCCTACCTCGACCCGTTCACGAAGCACACCACCCTGAACCTGCACTGCTTCGTGAAGGACCCGGTGACCGGCGAGATGTACTCGCGCGACCCGCGCTTCATCGCGCGCAAGGCCGAGCTCTACCTGAAGCAGACCGGCATCGCGGAGACGTCGTTCTGGGGACCCGAGGC